>NZ_JBQSWB010000009.1:0-227336 GCF_052446295.1 Brachybacterium sp. AOP43-C2-M15 | reverse complement strand
GGGGGGGGGCCCCGCCCCCCCCCCCCCCCCCCGCCCGCTGCGGACGCGATCAGCCGTCGGCTGTCACCGTTCGTCGATCAGTCTCGATCCGACCGATCGATCAGTCCTCGTCCTCGTCCTTCTTCTCGATGACGAGGGTCTCGGTGGTCAGGACCATGCCGGCGATCGAGGACGCGTTGCGCAGGGCGCTGCGCGTGACCTTGACCGGGTCGATGATGCCTGCGGAGACGAGGTCGACGTACTCGCCGGTCGCGGCGTTCAGGCCGGTGCCGACCTGAGCCTCCTTGACCTTCTCGACCACGACGAAGCCCTCGAGGCCGGCGTTCTCGGCGATCCAGCGCAGCGGCTCGACGACCGCCCGTGCCACGGCGCGCACGCCGACGGCCTCGTCACCGGAGAGCCCGAGGTCTCCCTCGAGGATCGAGGACGCCTGGACGATGGCGCTGCCGCCACCGGCCACGATGCCCTCCTCGATGGCAGCGCGGGTCGCGGAGACCGCGTCCTCGATGCGCATCTTCTTCTCCTTGAGCTCCACCTCGGTGTGAGCCCCGACCTTGATCACGGACACGCCGCCGGCCAGCTTCGCGAGGCGCTCCTGGAGCTTCTCGCGATCCCAGTCCGAGTCGGTGTTCTCGATCTCGCCGCGGATCTGCGCGACGCGGTCGGTCACGGCCTGATCGTCACCGGCGCCGCCCACGATGGTGGTGGAGTCCTTGGTGATGACGACGCGGCCCGCGTGGCCGAGCACCTCGGCGCCGACGGTCTTGAGGTCCAGACCGAGGTCGGAGGTGACGACCTGCGCACCGGTGAGCACCGCGATGTCCTGCAGCATCGCCTTGCGGCGATCGCCGAACGCGGGAGCCTTGACGGCAGCGCCCTTGAAGGTGCCGCGGATCTTGTTGACGACCAGCGTGGACAGGGCCTCGCCGTCGACGTCCTCGGCGATCACGAACAGCGGCTTGCCGCCCTCGACGACCTTCTCCAGCAGCGGGAGGATGTCGGCCACGGCCGAGATCTTGCCCTGGTGCAGCAGCACCTGCGCGTCCTCGAGGACGGTCTCCTGGCGGTCCGCGTCGGTGACGAAGTGCGGGGAGATGTAGCCCTTGTCGAACTGCATGCCCTCGGTGAAGTCCAGCTCCATCGCCGTGGTGGAGGACTCCTCCACGGTGATGACGCCGTCCTTGCCGACCTTGTCGAAGGCCTCGGCGAGCAGATCGCCGATCTCGCGGTCCTGGCTGGACACCGAGGCGACCGAGGCGATCTGCGCCTTGCCGTCGACCGGGGTGGCGATCTCGCCGAGCTTCTCGGAGAGGGCGTCCACGGCCTTCTCGATGCCGCGCTTCAGCGCGGACGGCGCCGCGCCGGAGGCGACGTTGCGCAGGCCCTCGTGCACGATGGCCTGGGCGAGGACGGTGGCGGTGGTGGTGCCGTCGCCGGCCACGTCGTTGGTCTTGGTCGCGACCTCCTTGGTGAGCTGCGCGCCGAGGTTCTCGTACGGATCCTCGAGCTCGATCTCACGGGCGATGGTCACGCCGTCGTTGGTGATGGTGGGGGCGCCCCACTTCTTGTCGAGGACGACGTTGCGGCCCTTGGGGCCGAGCGTCACCTTGACGGTGTTCGCGAGCTTGTCGACGCCCCGCTCGAGGGCGCGACGCGCCTCCTCGTTGTACAGGATCTCCTTCGCCATAGGGCTCAGGCCTCGATGATCGCGAGGATGTCGCGAGCGCCCAGGACGAGGAACTCCTCGTTGCCGTACTTCAGCTCGGTGCCGCCGTACTTCGAGAAGACGACCTTGTCACCGACCGTGACGTCCATGGGGACGCGCTCGCCCTTGTCGTCGAAACGGCCGGCGCCGACGGCGACGACCTCGCCCTCCTGGGGCTTCTCCTTCGCGGTGTCCGGGATGACCAGACCGGAGGCCGTGGTCTGCTCGGCCTCGAGCGGCTTGACGACGACACGATCCTCGAGGGGCTTGATGGAGACCGACATGCGGCTCACTCCTTCATGAAGAGTTGACTCTGCTTGAGTTCTTGGGTGGTGGGATCCGTTCCCGATCGTCGTCGCGGTGCCGACCGGGGAAGATCCCTCTGCGGCAGTCTCTGGCACTCTCGGCCGTCGACTGCCAACGGCGCCAACTCTAGGACCTCCGCTGGCACTCATGCAAGACGAGTGCTAAATCGGGGGCGGCGACGACCCCGGCGATCCGCGCCCCGGGCCGGGGTGACGCCCCCGGGGGCTCCCCCCTCTCACCCCACCGAGACCCCCGGGCGCCGCGCCCGCCTCGAGCAGGAACGGGGCCGTCGGCACCCGCTCGAGCACGGCGCACCTCCTCCGCGGTCGGCCCCGAGCGCCCCAGGTCACACACTTCTTGTGAACCTGGCAACTTGTGCATGCCGGAGGATTCCGCCGTCCATGCGCGCACGGTACAAAAGAGGTATCGATGACGCCGCCGCTCCTGCGATCCAGGGCTCCGGCCGATCACGTCTCTCCGAGCCGAAGGGGATCCCCCATGCAGTTCTTCCGCACCGTCAACCGCGCGCTCTCCGGCCTTGCCGACCGCCTGCAGGGCCAGGACGTCGAGCGGAGCTCGTCCCCGGAGCTCCGTCGCGGCGCGGATCATGCCGCCATCATGCGCTCCCGCCACAGCCAGGGGATCGGCCCGGTCGGCCTCGGGCGCTGAGTCACCGCCCGGCGACCTCGAGGATCCGGGCGACCTGCGCGGGATCGAAGCGATAGACGGGCCGCCCGATGTCCTCCAGGGCGTCCCCGGCGTTCGGGAGCACGGAGCTGACCACGCGCGGCGCTCCCTCGTCGATCTCGACCACGCTCACCCCGGACAGGGCGAGCGCCTGCTCGTCGGCGCCCGCGCCGAGCGGGTCGACGACGTTGGTGACGCCGGGGGCGACGTGCACCGGGACGCCTCCGATCGCCCCGCTCATCTCGTGGTGGTAGTGCCCGGCGAGGACGATCCGCACCGAGGACCCCGCCAGCTCCGCGGCCAGCGCGTCGAGGCCGTCCAGGTCCAGACCGCGCAGCAGCGCGGTCGCACCGACCAGCGGCGGATGGTGGATCGCGAGCACGGTCTCGCCGGCCGCAGGCGCTGCCAGCACCTCGCGCAGCCAGCGCAGCTGATCGGGCTCGAGATGCCCGTAGCCGGCACCGGGGACGCTCGAGTCGAGCACCACCACCCGGTCCCCGCCGGGCAGGGACACCACCCGGTCCTGCCGGGCCGCGGTCCGCTGGCCGGGGGCGATGCTCTCCGAGTAGACGGCCGAGACGTCATGATTTCCCATGACCACCACCAGCGGCGCACCGAGCTCCGCCGCGAAGGGGTCGAGGATCTCGTGCAGGAGCCGATAGCTCTCGGCGGTGCCGTCCTCGGAGGCGTCCCCGGTGTGGACGACGGCGTCGATCGCGTCCAGGCCCTCGAGGCGCGCGAGCAGTCCGCGCAGCGCGGCGGCGGTGTCAATGCGGTCGTAGTGGCGGGCGGCGGGATCGCCGAACAGATGGGTGTCGCTCAGGTGGAGGATGCGCATGGGAGCACCGTAGTCACCCGAGATGGCCGG
This sequence comes from Brachybacterium sp. AOP43-C2-M15, assembly GCF_052446295.1. Lineage (NCBI taxonomy): Bacteria > Bacillati > Actinomycetota > Actinomycetes > Micrococcales > Dermabacteraceae > Brachybacterium > Brachybacterium sp. AOP43-C2-M15. Next base: position 223,770 of record NZ_JBQSWB010000009.1, on the reverse strand, counting down.
GAGGTGACGCTCAGCCCAGCGCACCGACCCATTCGGAGTCCCCGCCCTCGAAGACCTGGTGCTTCCAGATCGGCACCCGCCGCTTGACGGTGTCCACGAGCTCGTCGCAGGCCGCGAAGGCCTGCTTGCGGTGCGGGGCGGCGACGGCGCAGACCAGCGCCGAGTCGCCGATCCCCAGCGGACCGTGGCGGTGCGCGACGGCGACCAGGGTGTCCGGGAAACCCTCGGCGATCTCGCGGGCCACTGCGGTGATCGCCTCCTGGGCCGACGGGTGCGCCGTGTACTCGAGCCGCTCCACCCCGCGGCCGCCGTCGTGATCGCGGACCACGCCGTCGAAGGTGACCACGGCGCCGCAGCGCGGATCGGAGACCGCTCGGATCGTCGCCGCGAGGTCCAGCGGCGCCTCGGTGATGTCGGCGCCCCGCACGCGGTCCGCCACGGACCCCATGCCGGGGTCGCCGGCCACTCGCAGGGTCCCGGCCGCCGTCCCGGCCGTGGTCCCCGCCGACGTGCCTGCCGCGGTCCCCGCCGTCCCTGCCTTCGGGCTCATGCGTGGTCCCCTCCGTCGCGCTGGTCCAGAAGATGGTCGAGGATCGGATCGAGCACCGCGATCCCGTCCCGCACGCCGCCGCGGGAGCCGGGCAGGTTCACCACGAAGCTCCGCCCTGCCATGCCGGCGACCCCGCGGCTGAGCAGGGCGGTGGGGGCCTTCTCGGCGCCGAGACGGCGGACCGCCTCGAGCACGCCGGGCATCGCGCGCTCGATCAGCGGGGCGGTCTGCTCGGGGGTGACGTCGGTGGGGCCGATGCCGGTGCCCCCGGAGCTGATCACGACGTCGATCTCCTCGTCGACCGCGGCGGCGAGCGCCCGGCCGACCTCGGGGCCGTCGGCGACCACGTGCCGCTCCACCGGATCGAGACCTCGCGTCCGCAGCCACTGGACCAGGAGCGGCCCGGTGCGGTCCTCGTAGGTGCCGTCGGCCGCGCGGGTCGAGGCGATGACCACCCGTGCGGACCCGACGAGGGCGGGAGGCGCGGCTCCCTCCTCGCGCGCCGTGCAGTCCGCATCGGTGCGCCGTGCGGGCATCTCCTTCACCGCGGCTCCTCCCCCTGGTCGTGATCGTGGTCGTGATCGTGCTGGTCGTCGCGGCGCCAGTCGCCGCTCCTGCCGCCGGACTTCGCGAGCACCTCGATGCCCTCGATGCTCGCCAGATGGTCGACGGCCTTGATCATGTCGTACACGGTCAGCGCGGCGACGGCGGCGGCGGTCAGCGCCTCCATCTCGACGCCCGTGACCCCGGTGGTGCGCACCCGCGCGGTGATCTCGACGCGGTCCTCCCGGGCGTCGAGGTCGAGCTCGACCCCGCTGAGGGGCAGCGGGTGGCACAGAGGGATCAGCTCGGGGGTGCGCTTGGCGCCCATGATCCCGGCGATCCTGGCGGTGGCCAGCGCCTCCCCCTTGGGCAGGTCGCCGCTCGCGATGCGGTCGATGACGTCGGGCCGGGTGCGCAGCACCGCGCGGGCACTCGCCTCACGGGCGGTGACGGGCTTGTCGGTGACGTCGACCATGTGGGCGGAGCCGTCGGCCCGCACATGGGACAGCCCGCCGGGGGCGTCGTCCGCGGCGTCGTTCATGAGTCTCCTCCGGGGATCAGCAGTGTCTCGAGCACGTCGCCGTCCTGCACGGACCCCGTACCGATCGGGACGATCGCCAGGGCATCGGCGGCGGCGTATCCGCCGATCAGATGCGAGGAGGGCCCGCCCACCAGGCGCACACGTCCCGAGGGCAGCACCCGTGCCCGGCGGTACTGCTCGAGGGTCGGCGGCGAGGTCTCCTCGCCCTCCAGCTGCAGGGGCAGGCGCAGGCGCCGCCGGGCGGGTGCCCCGAGCGCGGGGCGGGCGATCAGCTCGCAGCTGAGCAGGGCGGAGACCGGGTTGCCGGGGAAGGCGAGCCAGGGGACCCGTCGCCCCTCGACCTCCACCGTGCCGATCCCCTGCGGGCCGCCGGGCTGCAGGGCGATCGTCGGGAAGGCGAGGGTCACGCCGTCACCCTCGGCGGCACGGCGCACCACCTCGAGCGCTCCCATGCTCACCCCGCCGCTGGTGACGACGAGGTCGGCGTCCTGGGCGAGGATCTGGGCGCGCAGGGTTTCGAGCAGGGCGTCGGCGTCGTCCGGCACGGCGCCGACGTGCGACACCTCGGCACCCGCCTCGGTGAGCGCTGCGGCCAGTCCCGGTCCGTTGGCGTCGAAGAGGGCGCCGGGATCCGGGGCCGCTTCCGCCGGGGCGCGGACCTCGGAGCCGGTGGACAGCACGATCGTGCGCAGCGGCGCCTCGACCTCGACCTCCCGCACGCCGCAGGCCGCCAGATGGGCGATCCGCGCCGGGGTGAGCCGACGACCCTCGCGCAGCACGGTGTCGCCGTGCCGAGTGTCCGAGCCGCGGGTGCGCACGAATCTCCCGGCCGCGGCGGAGACCGGGGTGAGGGTGACGGTCCGGGCCGCTGCGCCGTCCTCGGCGCCCCCCGCGCCGCGCTCGGCATCGGAGGCGTCGAATCGTCCCTGGGCGCTCTCCTCGACCGGGATCACCAGCTCCGCGCCGTCCGGGATCGGGGCTCCGGTCATGATCGGACGCGCGGTCCCGCGGAGGAGGGCGGAGGGGGCGTCCCCCGCGGCGATCAGCTCCCCGCGCGGCAGCGTCACCGGCTCGCCGTCCCCGGCGAGATCCGCTGCGGCGACCGCGAAGCCGTCCATCTGCGAGTTGTCGTGCCCGGGCACGTCCACGCGAGCGCGCAGCTCGGCGACGGCCGCTCGTCCGACGGCCCGCCCGTCCAGGGGCACCGGCTCGCTGCGCCGCACGGCGCCGAGCAGCGCGACGGCGTCCGCCACGTGCTCGGTCAGGGGGATCCGCTGGGCTCCCGACATCTCGCACTCGCTCCTGTCCGCCGTGCTGGTCCGCTCTCATCGAGCCGGTCGGCTGTCATCGAGCCGGTCGGCTGTCATCGAGCCGGTCGGCTGCTCCTGCGCCCCGGTTCCGGCGCCTCCCCAGTATGGCGCGCCGCACGTCGAGGGAGCACGGCGCCGGCGCCGCCGAGGGACCGATCGGTCGCTGACGGCCATGGACCGCGCCACCACCGTCGGCGCGCGCCTATCCTGGGGGCACCCCGGTCCCGACCGGGTCGCAGCGGAAGAAGGTGAGCAGATGGCATCGCGCCGCATCTCCCTGGGGATGCCGACGCCGCGCAGGACCGACGAGACGGCGACCGCGCTCCCGGACACCTCGGATCGTCCCCTCACGCCCGCCCTCGCCGACCGCTTCGGCCGCGAGGCGACCGACCTGCGCCTGTCCCTCACCGACTTCTGCAATCTGCGCTGCACCTACTGCATGCCCGCCTCGGGGCTGACCTTCCTGGGGAAGGATCAGCTGCTGAGCGTGGACGAGGTGGTGCGCCTGGTGCGCATCGGGGTGGAGAAGCTGGGCATCGAGCAGGTGCGCTTCACCGGCGGGGAGCCGCTGACCCGCCCGGATCTCGAGGAGATCATCGCCGGCGTCGCCGCCCTCGAGCCGCGCCCGGACATCTCCCTGACCACCAACGCGATCGGCCTGGACCATCGTGCGGCGCCGCTGCGCGCGGCAGGGCTGGACCGGATCAACGTCTCCCTGGACACGGTGGTCTCCGAGACCTTCGAACGGCTCAGCCGGCGACCGCTCCTGCATCGGGTGCTGGCCGGCGTCGACGGCGCCCTGGCGGCGGGCCTGGACCCGATCAAGGTCAACGCGGTGCTGCTGCCGGGCGTCAACGACCATGAGCTGCCCGACCTGCTGGACTGGTGCCTGGAGCGGGGCCTCCAGCTGCGGGTGATCGAGCAGATGCCGCTGGACGCCGACCACCTCTGGGAGCGCGGCACGATGATCACCGCCGGGGACGTCCACGAGATGCTCCGCGACCGCATGGTGCTGACCCCGGTGGCCGAGGCCCGCGACGGCGCACCGGCCGAGCTGTTCGAGGTCGCCGACCGCGCCACCGGCCGCCATCGCGGCCGGGTGGGGATCATCGCCTCGGTCACCCGGCCCTTCTGCGCGGACTGCCGCCGCACGCGCCTGACGGCCGAGGGGCGCGTGCGCACCTGTCTGTTCTCCCGGGAGGAGACGGACCTGCGCGGCGCGCTGCGCTCGGGGGCCGACGACGAGGCGATCGCCGAGATCTGGCGCGCCGCCCAGTGGGGCAAGAAGGCCGGCCACGGCATGGATCGCGGGGACTTCGTGCAGCCCGAGCGACCGATGAGCGCCATCGGCGGCTGAGGGAGGACGGGATGACCGACATCGACCGCCCCCAGGGGTCGAGCACCGTGCCCCGGATCGAGGTGCACCTGTTCGCGGGGGCCGCGGCGGCCTACGGGGCCGACACCGCCACCGTGCGCGCCGCCACCCTCGGCGCGGCGGTCGATCAGCTGCGCGGCGGCGCCTCCGCGGAGGCGGCCCGCGTGATCGACCGCTCGAGCCTGCTGGTCAACGCCGTCGCCTGCACCGAGCACGACCGGGTGCTGACCGAGGGCGACCGCGTGGACGTGCTGCCGCCCTTCGCGGGGGGCTGAGCCGAGGCGCGCTCGGCGCGACGCCGCCGTGCGAGAGCGCCGCGAACACCTGCCCCGTCACAGGGGCACCACGAGCGCCGTGCCCGGCTGCTCGGTCCCCGCGGCCCGGCCGCCCAGCACCAGGAGGTCCGCCCGTCCGTAGGGGGCGAGGCGGCGCCCGTCCAGGAGGGCGGCACGGACGGAGCCGTCGGGGCCGAGCGCGGTGCGCGCCGGCTCGACGACGAGACCGTCCCGGGAACGGCTGCGCTCGATGCGGCCGCGTGGGTCCTCCAGGAGCATCCGCCGCGGGGCGGCATCGGCGCCCGGCAGCAGGGGCCGGACGAAGAGATGCAGGCCGACCAGCGCACCGACGGGCGTGCCGGGCAGGTGGACGACGGGGACCCTGCCGCCGGGAGCACCGCCGCCGAGGACCCCCAGCCCCTGCGGCCCGCCGGGGCGCAGTGCGAGGTGGGCGAAGCGCGAGCTGTCCCTCCCGTGCGGGCCCAGCAGCTCCTTGACCACGTCGTAGGCGCCGTGTCCGATGCCCCCGGTGGTGAGCACGAGGTCCGCGTCGGCGGCGGCCTCGTCGAGCACCTCCTCCAGCTGGGCGGGATCGTCCCCGCTGCGGAGGACCTCCACGGCACAGCCCTCGGCCTCGAGCGCCGCGGCGAGCATCCGCCCGTTCGACTCGCGCACCGCCCCGGGCACGCCGTCGCCGCCTGCCCTGCCCGCCGCGGAGCCCACCAGCTCGTCCCCCGTGGCGACGATCCCCACCCGCGGCGCGCCGAGCACGGGGAGGGTCTCCAGGCCCAGGGTGCAGGCGAGCCCGACCAGGCCCGCGCCCACCCGGTCCCCCGCCTGCGCCAGCAGGTCGCCGCGGGCGACCTCCTCCCCGCGATCGCGCACGTGGCGCCGACGGGTCGGCAGGGCACCGGGCGCGAGCACGACCTCCGCGGGGACCGGGCCACGCGGCTCGGCATCGGTGGCCTCCACCTCGACGACCAGGTCGGCGCCGACGGGCAGGGGGGCGCCGGTCATGATGCGGGCAGCCGTTCCCGCGGCGAGCGCGGGCACCGCACCGGCGCGGGCGGGCACGTCCATCGCGACCGGGAGACGGGTCGGGGCATCGGCGACGAGATCCTCGCGCCGCACCGCGAAGCCGTCCATCGCCGAGACCGCGAGCGCAGGGGCGTCCTCCGGACTGCGCACCGCCGCACCCAGCAGGCGACCTGCCGCCGCGCGCACCGGCACCTCGAGCACCGGGGGGACGAGGCGGATCTCGCGGGCGACCAGCTCCCTCCACCACCACGGGTCGGGGTGCGTGCTCATCGTCCTCCTCGCCGGCATCCCCCGCCCCGAGCACGGGGCGGGCATCGCCTCGATGATCCCACGCCCGGTCCGCACCCGGCGGGACGACCGCTCCGCCGAAGGTCTGCGTCGGGGTGCATCATGGAGACATGCGCGAGATCCTCTTCGACCGCTTCGGCGGCCCCGACGTCCTGACCCTCCACACCGACTCCCCGCGCCCCGAGCCCGCCGAGGGCGAGGTCCTCGTCGAGGTGGCCTACGCGGGGCTCAACCCCCTGGACTACAAGATCCGCGACGGCTCCTCCGGCATGGCCGCGGACCTCTCCCTCCCCGCCGGGACGGGCCGCGAGCTCACCGGCACCGTGATCGGCGCCGGGCCGGATCTCGACACCGCCGAGCTCGCCTCGCGCGGCGTCGCACCGGGCACGCGCGTGTTCGGCATGCGCCGCCCCACCGACCGTCGCGGCGTCGCCGCCGAGGTCATCGCGATCGCCGCCGACGACCTCGCCCCGGTCCCCGACGAGGTCACCGAGGAGGACCTCCCCCGCTGGGCCGGTCTCGCCCTGGCCGGTCTCACGGCGATCGCGACCGTGCACGACGCGGCCGAGCTCCGCGAGGGCAGCAGCGTGCTGATCCACGGCGGCAGCGGCGGCGTGGGGCAGCTGCTGATCCCGATGGCGCGCGAGGCGGGAGCCTCCCACGTCTGGGCCACCGGGCGCGCCGCCAACGCGGAGCGGATCCGCGAGCTCGGCGCCGAGCCGATCGCGTACGACCAGGTCGACTGGCAGCAGGCCGTCCGGGAGGCCACGGGCGGCGAGGGCGTCGACGTCGTCCTGGACACCCGCTACTTCTCGACCTTCCTGCCGAGCCTCGACGTGCTGCGCGCGGACGGCGAGGGCATGATCGTGGTCCTCCCCTCGCTCGCGGACCTCACCCCCGCGCAGGAGCGCGGCATCACCGCGCGCATCACCCGCATCGTCACCGGACGCGACCGCCTGGACCGCCTGGTCCAGGGCATGCGCTCGGGCGCCTATCCGCTCGAGACCTCCCGGGTGCTGCCCCTCGAGCAGATCGCCGAGGCGCACCGCCTGCTCGAGGACGGGCACACCCGCGGCAAGCTCGTCGTCGACGTGCGGCCCTGATCCCGCCGGGCCCGGCGGCGGCGCAGCGGGTAGTCTCGCGGGCATGCCCGCACCGCTGAGAGACGACACCGCCGCCGCCCGGGCGGTCGAGCCGGTGCTCCACCCGGGGGGCCTCGCACTGCTGGACTCCCTGCCCCCCTACTCCGAGGCCGACGCGCTGCGCCGAGGCGCCTCCCTGCGCGAGGCCGGCCACTCCCCCGAGCTGGTCTCCGCGGTGCTCACGCAGTCCCGTCTGCGCGCCCGTGCCCGGGACAAGTTCGGCGAGTTCGCGGACTCCATGCTCTTCACCCCGGACGGACTCGAGCAGGCCACGCGGCTTCCGGTGGCCGCCCTGCACGCCCAGCGCTTCCGCCGCGCCGGCCTCTCCTCCGTGACGGACCTGGGCTGCGGCATCGGCGGCGACGCCATGGCGCTGGCGGGGCTCGGCCTCGACGTGCAGGCCGTGGACCGCGACCCGGTGGCCGTCGCCGTCGCGATCGTGAACCTCCGCCCCTTCCCCGGCGCGGAGGTCCGCCTGGGCAGCGCCGAGGACCACGATCCGCGCTCGACCGAGGGCCTCTGGATGGACCCGGCGCGGCGGGCCTCCTCCCGCTCCGGGTCGCGACGGGTGCACGATCCGCAGGAGTACGCACCGCCGCTGTCGACCGTGCTCGACCTGGCCCGCCGGCTCGGGACCGACGGGGCTCCGGGGCCCCTGGGCGCGAAGCTCGGCCCCGCGGTGGACCGCGAGCTGCTGCCCGCGGAGGCGGAGGTGCAGTGGCTCTCCTGGCACGGGAAGGTGCTCGAGGCGGTCCTGTGGTGCGGCCCGTTGGCGACCGACGGGGTCTCCTCCTCCGCGCTCGTCGTCGACCGGGACGGCGACCACCGGCTGACCCGCGGTCACGAGGGCCGCGCCGACCCGGAGCCGGGTCCGCTCGGCGAGCACCTCTACGAGCCCGACGGCGCCGTGATCCGGGCGGGTCTGATCGGCCGCCTCGCCGCGGACCTCGCCGCGCACACCCTCGATCCCACGATCGCCTACCTGACCTCGGACCTCCGCGTCGGGACCCCCTTCGCCCGCGGCTACGCGGTCCGGGACGTGATGCCCTTCGGGATCAAGCGGCTGACCTCCTACCTGCGCGAGCACCGTCTGGGCGTGCTCGAGATCAAGAAGCGAGGGACCGCGGTCGAGCCCGAGGAGCTGCGGCGCAGACTGCGACCGCGCCGCTTCGGCGAGGAGTCCGCCACGCTGATCCTCACGCGGATCGACGGCGAGCAGTCGGTGATCATCGCCTCGCCGCACCGGTCCCCGGCGGTCGGGGGCGCGGGATGACCCCGCCGGTGCCGGAGGGGAGCGGGGGCCCCGCGACCGCCGCCGGCGGCGGGAGCTCCCGACGCAGCGTGGTCGCTCTGCTGGTGGTCCTCGCGCTCGCCGCATTCGCGCTGGTGGCCCTCGGGGCCTCCGCGCAGCGCGGGACCGTCGCGGTCTTCGTGGGCGAGGCGGGTCAGCGCACGCTGGCGGAGTTCGAGGACGAGGAGGGGTACAGCGAGCCCGACTGGGACGTCTACACGGTGCCGCCGTCGGAACCGAGCAGTGAGGCGCCGAGCACCGCCCTCAGGATCGTCCTGGTGATCCTCGCCGTCGTCATCCTGGTCGCCGTGGGCGTGCTGATCCGGCGCCTGCGGGCCCTCGCGCGCCCGCCGCTCGAGGAGGCCGCCGAGATCGCCGACGAGGAGCTCTCCGAGCAGCAGGCCCGCGCCGCCCTCGACGACGCCCGCGAACGGCTCTCCCGAGGGGTCGATGCCCAGGACGCGGTGATCGAGGCCTGGCTCGCCCTCGAGCAGGCGATCGCCCGTGCGGGGGTCCCGCGCGATCGGGCCCAGACCACTCTCGAGTTCGTCGTCGCCGTCCTGGGCGCCCTCGACCTCGACCGCACCGCCCTCGATCGCCTCGCGCACCTGTACCGCCGCGCCCTGTTCGACGACTCCCCGCTCGCCGAGGGCGACCGCACGGACGCGCACCGGCAGCTCGATCGACTCGTCGCCCAGCTCACCGAGGACGCCCGATGACCCGCCCCCAGCGCTCGCTGCTGGTGCACGTGCTGGGCGGCGCCGTCCTGGCCGGCGTCGTCGTCGCCGTGTGCGCCCTGTTCGACCTGCGCCTCTCGCTGCCGATCCTGATGGCTGCGGGACTCGCGAGCGGCACCGCGCTGTGGGCCGTCCGACGGCGCCCGGCACGGGCCGACCACCTGGACGGTCCGCGCCTGGACCTCGATGCGGACTACGCCCTGCCGCATGGTCAGGACATCCGGGTGCGACGCCTCGAGGACATGATCCACGGCGCCCAGCCGAACCGGCGGATGACCGCCCGGTCGCTCGCCCGCACGCTGGCCGAGATCGCCGACGAACGCGCCCGCGACCCGCAGGCGCCGCCGCTGAGCCCGCAGCTCACCGACCTCCTCGAGCGTGCCGCGACGGCGGACGCCGAGGCCTCGCCGCTGCGCCCCATCGATCGCCGCACCCTGCACCGACATCTGCGAGAGCTCGCGGCGACCGGAGAATAACGATTCGGTCATGACGTGACGGACAGGTGTCTCCGTCCTCACGGGCTGTCCTAGAGTGCAGGAGTCCGACCGCACGAGGAAGTGATCGGCACCATGCCCGACGTGGCATGAGAACTCGACCTTATGAGGTACACCAGTGCAGCAGACCGACCTCCCGCGTCCCTCTCTCGGGCGTGAGATCCTCCCGGGACGCGTGCTGCCGACGAGCCTGCGGGCTGAAGGAGCGGCCCGGTGACGAAGTACATCCTGCGCCGATTCGTGAACTACGCGATCCTCACGGGGCTCGCCACGATCGTCGCCTACATCGCCGCGAGCTCCTTCTTCCAGCCGCGCAACCGCTACCTGGGCCGCAACCCTCCCATCGATGAAGCCTCGATCGACGCGATCCTCAGCGGGCACGGCGTGAACGACAAGGATCCGGTGCTGCTGCGCACCTGGTGGTGGATCGAGAACTTCTTCACCTCGCCGTTCATGGACAAGCTCGGGACGGACCTCAACGACCGCTCCGTCGTCCACCAGATGCTGGGCGATCCCTCGCAGTGGCTGACCTTCTGGGAACAGGGCTGGCTGGGCCGCTCCGGGGTGAGCCTGCGCCTGCTGATCATCGGCTCGCTGCTCGCGGCCCTCCTCGGCGTCGCCTTCGGCGTCTGGGGCGCGGTCCGCCAGTACAAGGCCTCCGACCAGGCCATCTCCTACGCCTCCTTCATCCTCATCTCGACCCCGACCTTCGTCGGCGGCGTGCTCCTGATGATCGCGGCCACGAAGCTCAACCAGGCGCTGGGCGGGCAGGTCATCCGCTTCACCGGGGCCTATACGCCGGGGACGACGGGCTTCTTCGGCGTCCTGTGGGACTACATATCCCATCTGCTCCTACCCACGATCGCCCTGACGCTGTTCGGCGCGGCCGGGTACTCCCGGTACCAGCGCGCGGTGATGCTCGACGTGCTGGGCTCGGACTTCATCCGCACCGCTCGCGCCAAGGGCTCGACCCGCACCCGAGCGCTCATCAAGCACGGGCTGCGCGTCGCGCTGATCCCGATGTCCACCTACTTCGCGTACAACTTCGGGACCCTGGTCTCCGGCTCCGCCTTCCTCGAGATCGTGTTCTCGTGGGCGGGGATGGGCCAGTACGGCATCCAGGCCGTGCAGCAGTCGGACGTGAACGCCCTCGCGGGGACGGTGCTCTTCTCCGCGATCCTGGTGCTGTTCGCCTCCACGCTCTCCGAGTTCCTGTACGCCGCGCTCGACCCGAGGGTGAGGATCTGACGATGTCGACTCTGTCCACTCCGCCGTCCGGCGCTCCCGAGGCGCCCGACCTCGTCGATCTCGACACGGGCATCCATGACGAGGCCTCCGCCGAGGGACCGCGCAAGCGTCCTATCTCCCGCAACACCCTGGTGTGGCGTCGGCTCAAGCGGAAGCCCAACTTCTGGATCGGTGCCTCCATCACCGCCGCCATCGTGCTGTTCGCCCTCGTCGGCAACATCCCCAACGTGTACTCCCTGGGCCAGCAGGACCCCTACGGCTTCAACGCCCCTCCCGGCGCCCAGCACTGGTTCGGTGCGGACGCGATCGGCGTGGACCTCTACGCCTCGATCACGGCGGCGCTGCGGAAGTCCCTGCTGATCGGCTTCATCGCCGCTCCCGTCGCGACGATCATCGCCGCCCTGGTGGGCGCGCTCGCCGGCTACCTGGGCGGGCCGGTGGAGATGTTCCACGGCTGGCTCGTGAACCTCCTGCTCACCCTGCCGATCTTCTACGTCCTGATGATCATCTCGCCGCTCATGGCGAGTATGTCCTGGATCATCCTGGTGCTGTTCATCGCCCTGTTCGGCTGGATGATCATGTCCCAGATCGTGAAGAACCAGACCAAGTCGCTGCGCGAGCGGGAGTTCGTGCTCGCCGCCCGGTTCTCCGGGGTGGGGACGTTCAAGATCCTCACCCGGCACATCGTCCCGAACGTGTCCTCCCTGCTGATCGTCGACGCCACGCTCGGCGTGTGCTCCGCGATCCTCGCCGAGACCTCGCTGTCCTACTTCGGCCTGGGCATCCAGCCCCCGGACGTGTCCCTGGGAACGCTGCTGCAGGACGGCACCTCCGCGGCGGTCTCCCGGCCCTGGCTGTTCATCTTCCCCGCCGGCTTCCTCGTGGCGCTGCTGACCGCCGTGGCCCTCGTGGGCGATGCGCTGCGGGACGCCCTCGATCCGACCAGCGGCACCGACCGGGCCTGATCGCCCTTCCCCCTGTCCCGGCGCGCACCTGCAGCGCCCTCGCCGAAGGAGCACCGCCGCTCCTTCCCTACCCCGAAGATCCGCCGCCGGTCCCCCCGGCGCCTACAGCGTCCGTCCATTCCCACGACGGCGTCTCACCTCATAAGGAGAAAATCATGACCATCACGAGCAACCGCCGTCGGTTCCTCCAGGGCTCCGCGGTCGTGGGCGGCCTCGGCGCCCTGGCCGCGTGCGGCCAGCAGTCCTCCGAGGAGCAGGCCAGCCAGGCCGCCGAGGAGAACGAGCAGGCCGCGGAAGAGGCCTCGGAGCTGCCCAACACCGGCTGGGAGCGCGCGGAGTACGACGAGGTCGAGGACGGCGGCACGCTGCGCCTCGCCGTGTCCCAGCTGCCGAACACGTGGAACTACTACCACACCAACGGCGCCCTCGCCGATCTCTCGGACATCCTCGATCCGATCTGGCCGGGCAGCTACACGGCCGCCGAGGACGGCGAGGCCGTGCTCAACCCCGACACGGTCGTCTCCGCGGAGATCACGAGCGAGGATCCGCAGATCGTCACCGTGAAGTACAACCCCGAGGGCGTGTGGGAGGACGGCTCGCCCATCACGATCGAGGACTTCGCCTCGATGTGGAAGGCCTGCAACGGCAGCAACGAGGACTTCCAGGTCGCCAGCACCACGGGCTGGGAGGACATCGCCGACGTCCGCCAGACCGATGACGAGTTCACCGGGGAGATCGAGTACTCCTCGACCTTCCCCGACTGGATCCAGTACCTCTACCCCAGCCTGCCCACGTCGGTCACTGCGGATCCCGAGGACTTCAACGAGGGCTACGTCACCACCCCGACCCCGTCCTACGGCCCCTTCAAGGTCGACAACATCGACCAGACCGGCGAGGTCGTGACCCTCACGCGCAATGAGAACTGGTGGGGCCAGACCCCCCGGCTCGAGACCATCATCTTCTCGGTGGTCAGCCAGGCGCAGATGCCCTCGACCTTCGCCAACGGCGAGATCGACTCGATCTCCATCGCGGACGGCGACACCTACTCGCAGGCGTCGGGCCGCTCCGACTCCGTGATCCAGAAGACCAACGGCGTCACCTGGACGCACGTCACCATGAACGTCACCGGGGACGACAACCCCCTGTCCGACATCCAGGTGCGCGAGGCCCTGGCCCGGGCCATCAACCGCGAAGCGGTGGGCCAGGCCGTCGTGGGGCCCCTCGAGGCCCCGGTGGTCAACGTCGACAACTACGTGTTCATGCCCGGTCAGGACGGCTACGAGGACTCGTTCGAGGCCGGCACCGGTGCGCCGCTCGAGTACGATGCCGAGGCCGCCGGCGCCCTGCTCGACGAGGCCGGCTGGGAGCTCAACGGCAACGTGCGCGAGAAGGACGGCAAGCAGCTGACCCTCTCGGTCACGGTGCCCGCGGACACCAAGTCGAACTCCGACCGCGCCCGGCAGATCCAGAACGATCTCAACGCCGTGGGCTTCTCCGTGGAGCTCGAGACGGTCCCCTCGGACGCCTACTTCGACGAGTACATCGATACGGGCGACTTCCAGCTGGTGACCTTCTCGTGGATCGGCACGCTGTTCCCGCAGCAGTCCTCCGCGAACCTGTTCTACCCGGCGACCTCGGGCCAGAACTACACCGGCCTGGACCTGGACGACGAGGTCGCCGATCTCGCCCGCACCATGCAGACCGAGCTCGATCCGGACGCCCGGATGGCCGCCTCCAACGAGTTCTCCGGAATCGTGGCGAAGTCCTTCAGCGTGATCCCGTTCTACGCGACCCCGAACATCTTCGGTGTCGCCGAGGGCCTCGTGAACTACGGCGCGGCCCTGTTCGAGTCCATCGACTGGACCACCGTGGGCTTCAAGGCCTGATCCGCCAGGACCTCACCGCAGGAGGGCCCGGTCACCGTCGGTGGCCGGGCCCTCCTTCTGCGCTCGGCGCCGGGTCGACCGGGACGACTCAGATCAGGCCGCGCACGAGCACCGCGAGCACACAGGCGGTGAGCAGCCCGAGCGTGAAGCGGTTCAGGCGTCGCTCCGCGGAGGGGGCATCGGTCTCACCAGGGCGCAGGCCCTCCGCGGCCGGCCCCGCGCGCCCCCGCGTCTGCGCGTCCTGGGCCGTCCAGCGCTCCCAGGCCGCCACCGCGACATGGCTCGGGCTCGTCAGCTGGTCGCGTCGCAGGCGCTCCGCCCAGTTCTCGCGCGCCGTCGGGGAGCCGTGGGCCGAGCGCGGATCCGAGCGCGAGAGCCGGTCGCGCGGCCGGTCACGGCCCACCCCGGGCGCGTTCCAGGCGGTGACCACCGCCGTCGTCTCCTCGTGTGCCGCCGGGACCAGGTCGAAGCGGAGCATCGCCCCCAGGCGCGGATGGGCGATGGCGCCCATGGGAAGCAGGTGGGTGACCAGCACGTTGCGCACCTCGATGAGGTCCTCGCGCACGATGACGCGCGGGGCCCACAGCACCACCCAGATCACGGCGGAGACCACCGCGGGCAGCACGGCGAAGCGCCACCCGTCGGCGCCGAGCAGCCAGAAGGCCTGCAGAGTCGTGGCACCGCAAAGCACCCACACCAGCGCGCACAGCACGAGAGCGCCGCCGGGCCGGATGTGGGTGGTGCCGTCCTGCCGGCGCCTCAGGCCCAGTCGCCTCACGTCTCAGGCGCTCGCGGCCTCGGTGACCTCGGTGACCTCACCCGAGGCGATCCGGGCGTCGAGCGCGTCGCGGTCCAGGAAGATGCGGTCGCGGCTGCGCTCGATCTCCGGGTCCGGGATCGGGACGGCGGAGAGCAGCGCCCGGGTGTACTCGTGCTGCGGATCGTCGAAGACGTCCTCGGTGCGTCCCGCCTCGACGATCCGCCCCTTGTACATCACGGCGATGCGATCGGAGATGTTGCGGACCACGGAGAGGTCGTGGGAGACGAACAGGTAGCTCACCGCGAGCTCCTTCTTGAGCTTCTCGAGGAGGCTGAGCACCCCGGCCTGGATCGTCACGTCGAGGGCGGAGGTGGGCTCGTCGAGGACGATGAGCTTGGGCTCGCAGGCCAGTGCGCGCGCCACGCCGATCCGCTGGCGCTGGCCGCCCGAGAACTCGTGCGGATAGCGGTCGGCGTGCTCGGGCAGCAGACCCACGGTGTCCAGCAGCCAGTCGATCCGCTCGTCCATCGTCCGGTTCGAGTAGCCCTGCACGCGCATCGGCTCGCGCAGCGAGTCGGAGATCGGCAGGCGCGGATCGAGCGAGGCCATCGGGTCCTGGAAGACGATCGAGATGTCGGACCGCAGCTTCCTGCGGTCCTCCTTGCCGAGCTTCGAGGTGTCGATCCCGTTGAAGCGGATCGCTCCGCCCTGCAGGGTCTCGAGCTTCATGATCTCCATGAGCGTGGTGGTCTTGCCGCACCCGGACTCCCCCACCAGGGCGAAGCACTCCCCCTCGTGGATGTCGAAGGAGATGCCGTCGACCGCGCGCTGCTCGCCTATCTTGCGACGGAACACGGCCCCCTTGGTGATCGGGTAGATCCGCTCGAGCTCGTCGACCTCGAGGATCTTCGGGGCGGCCGTGGTGTCCGCGGTCTCGCTCGTGACCGCATCCGGGACGGTGCCGCCGACCTCGGCGACGTCGCCCGGATCCATCTCGCCGCGATCGATCGCGAGGCGCTCGGCCGCCGTGGCCTGTCCGTCCACCCGCGGCACGGCGGAGAGGAGCTTCTGGGTGTAGGCCTCTTGCGGGCGGTAGAAGATGTCGTCCACCGGGCCCTGCTCGACCAGCAGGGACTTCTCCATCACCAGCACCCGGTCGGCGAAGCCCGCCACGACCCCGAGATCGTGGGTGATGAGGATGGTGGCCGCGTCGACCATCTCCTGGGCGGTCTTGAGCAGCTCCAGGACCTGGGCCTGGATCGTCACGTCGAGCGCCGTGGTGGGCTCGTCGGCGATGATCAGCTCGGGCTCGTTGGCGATCGCCATCGCGATCATGGCGCGCTGGCGCATGCCGCCGGAGAACTCGTGGGGGAACTGCCTCGCGCGGCGCCTCGGGTCCGGGATGCCCACGGCCTCGAGCAGCTGCACGGCGCGGTCCTGGGCGGCGCGCTTCGAGACCGAGCCGTCGTGGAGCTCGATGGCCTCGGCGATCTGGTCGCCGATCGTGTAGACGGGGGTCAGCGCGGACAGCGGGTCCTGGAAGATCATCGAGATCTTGTCGCCGCGCAGGGCCGAGAGCTGGCGGTCGTTCATGG
The DNA here is from genome assembly GCF_052446295.1 of Brachybacterium sp. AOP43-C2-M15. Classification (NCBI taxonomy): domain Bacteria; kingdom Bacillati; phylum Actinomycetota; class Actinomycetes; order Micrococcales; family Dermabacteraceae; genus Brachybacterium; species Brachybacterium sp. AOP43-C2-M15. Next base: position 207,732 of record NZ_JBQSWB010000009.1, on the reverse strand, counting down.
CGAACATGTCCTGGCCCATGAAGTCGATGCCGCCGGTGATGGTCGCGGTGCCGGGCAGCAGACCCATCACGGCCAGGGAGCTGACCGACTTGCCCGATCCCGACTCGCCCACGATCGCGAGCGCCTCGCCGGGGCGGACCTCGTAGCTGAGATCCTGCACGGCCCGGACCGTCCCCGCCTCCGAGGGGAAGGTGACGGTGAGGTCGCTGACGGTCAGGATCGGTGCGGACATGTTCCTACCTCTGGGCGGTCGGGGGTGGCGGGCACTCCATCCTGCGGCGCACGCCGTCGTCTCCGCGCACGACGACGTGCGCGGGTCCCGGATCGTTCCCGGCCCGGGACGACGGCCAGAATATCCCCTCCCCTGCGACAGGGGGTCGAACCCCGTGCACCGCCCCCGATCATTGCCAAACCGTGATCTGCCCCGAGGGCGGGGAGCGCGGTGCGCAGGACCTGCGGGGGCGGGACGCACAGCGCGCGGACCGCGGAGGCACGGATCTCGGGAGCACCGCTGATGTGGCTCGCGTCTCACGTAGGGTCGTCCCATGCCGTCGCGCCGCGCCGGTCCGAGGACCTGCAGGGACGAGGACGGCCACGGACGTCCGAGAGCTCGCCGCCGGCGAGGAGAGGGATCGATGACCCAGCCCACCCCCATGACCCCCGCCGAGGCCACCGCCGCCGCCCAGGCGGTGCTCGACACCGTCGAGACGGCCGTCGTCGGCAAGCGAGAGTCGCTCGAGCTGGTGCTCACGGGCATCCTCGCCGGCGGCCACGTGCTGCTGGAGGACCTGCCGGGACTGGGCAAGACCCTCGCCGCGCGGTCCTTCGCCCAGGCTCTCGGGCTGCCCTTCACGCGCGCCCAGTTCACACCCGACCTGCTCCCCGCGGACCTCACCGGCGCCGAGGTGTTCGACCAGCGCACCAACGAGTTCGTGTTCCGCCCCGGACCGGTGTTCACCGGGCTGCTGCTGGCCGACGAGATCAACCGCACGCCCCCGAAGACGCAGTCGGCGCTGCTCGAGGCGATGCAGGAGCGCCAGGTCTCCGTCGAGGGCACCACCCGGGCGCTCCCCGCCCCCTTCCACGTGCTGGCCACGGCCAACCCGATCGAGCACGAGGGCACCTATCCCCTGCCCGAGGCGCAGCTCGACCGCTTCCTGCTGCGGCTGTCCTTCGGGTACCCCACGGCGACGCAGGAGTGGGAGGTGGTCTCCCGCCGGCTGGACCGTCGTCGTGAGGAGCAGACGGTCGCCGAGGTCCTCGACGGCCCGGGTCTGCTGGGACTCCAGCAGGTCGTCGAGGAGGTCCACGTCGAGGACTCGGTGGGCCACTACGCGGTCGATCTCGTCTCCGCGACCCGGGAGCACCAGCATGCGCTGGTGGGCGCCTCCCCGCGCGGCACCCTCGCCCTCATCACCTGCGCCCGTGCGCTGGCCGTGCTCCGCGGGCGCACCTACGTGGTGCCCGAGGACGTCAAGGCGCTCGCGCACGGCGCCCTCGACCACCGGGTGACGGTCAAGCCCGAGCTCTGGCTGCAGAACGCGACCGGTGCGGGCGTCGTCGAGTCGGTGCTGCAGCAGGTCGAGGTGCCCGACGCGATCCGGCCCCCGACGGCGGACGTCCCGGCGAACGCGGGTGGGGGCGGAGCCGGCACGCGGGCGGGCGACCGCGCGTGAGCGTCGTGCACACGCGGCCGACGGCCGCCCTGGTCCGCGCCGCGGTCGTCAGCTGCGGAGCGCTCGCCCTCGCGGTCCTGCTGGGCCGGCCCGCCCTGGTCCTGGTCGGCCTGCCGCTCGTGGTCTGGGCGCTGGTGGCGGTGGCGGCGCGGCTCGCGCGCGGCGAGGAGGGCGGCGTCCGGCCGCCGAGGGTCCTCACCGGTCGTGGCGCCGTCGAGGAGGGCGGCTCGACCACGATCGCCCTCCGCGGCACACCGGGCCTGCTCACCGCGGCCACCGTCCCGCTCGAGCCCCATGCCGTCCTCTCCCCCCGCAACGGCGCGATCGCCGCGGACGGCGAGCTGCGGATCCGGGTCGAGGCCCGGCGCTGGGGGCGTCTGCGCATCGGGCCCGTGCACACCGTCGTCGCGGACGGCCTGGGAGCCTTCCGGGCTCAGCTCACCCTGCCGCCTGTGGACCTGCGCGCGGTGCCGGCCTCGACGGTCCTGGACGCACCGGTCGAGGTCCCCACCCCGATCGGGATCAGCGGCATGCACCTCTCGCGCCGTCGCGGTGACGGCACCGCCCTGTCCGAGGTGCGGGAGTTCCGCCCCGGCGACCGCCTGCACCGCATCAACTGGCGGGTCACGAGCCGCACCGGCACCCTGCACACCAATGCGACCTTCACCGAGCAGGACACCGACGTCCTGATCGTCACCGACACCATCGCCGACATCGTCCCGGCACCGTGGGCGGATCCCGGCGCCCCCACCAGCCTGGACCTGAGCGTCCGAGCGACCGCGGCGGTGGCGCGCCACTACCTGGGCGCCGGCGACCGGGTCTCGCTGTTCGACATCGGACACCTCATCGGCCCGGTCCCCGCGGGCACCGGGCCGCGCCAGCTGCGGGTGCTCACCGACGCCCTGTCCCGCGCCGCGAGGGACGACGGCGCCCTGCGCCCCGCACGACGCCTGCGCACCGTGCGGCCGGGAACTCTCACGGTGGTGTGCTCCCCGCTGCTGACCAAGGACGCGATCGAGCAGATCGGCGTGCTCGTGGCCCACGGGGCCGATGTGATCGTCGTGGACACGCTGCCGCCCAGCATCGGCGACGTCTCCGCCCTCACGGGGCGGGCACCGCGCATCGACGGGCGCGCCTCGGACAGGTTCTGGCCGGAGGCGTGGGCGCTGCGGCGCCTGCTGCGGGAGCGGACGGTGCGCGAGCTGCGGGAGTCGGGGGTCCCGGTGACCGCCTGGGAGGGCCCTTCCTCCCTCGCCCCCGTGCTGCTCTCCCTCTCCGCCGCGCGATCGGCCCCGCGACGCAGGAGGTCCTGATGAGACTGCGCTCCCTCGTCGACCCGATCGCCGAGACGCTGCTCGAGCTGAAGAAGGTCAGCAGCACCCAGTGGGTGCTGCGGTCCGCGGGGCTGCTCGGGACCGTGCTCGCGCTGCTGCTCACCTTCCCCGACGGCCTGCTCGCGCACCTCGGCACCACCACCGTCACCGGCGTCGTCGCGGTGGTCCTGGTGGTCCAGGTGCTGCGACCCGACAGCGATCTGGGCATCGTGGGGCACGGGATCATCGTGCTGGCCCTCTCCGGCCAGGCGGACCTCTCCGTCCCGCGGGCGCTCGGCGTCGGCCTCGCCCTCCTGCTGGCCCACGCGGCCTTCGCCCTGGCCGCGACGATCCCCGCGCACGGTCTCCTGACGGGGTCCGCGTGGCGGCTCGGCGGCCGACGCCTGCTCCCGGTGCTGGCGCTGATCGTGCTGGCGTCCCTGCTGGTCCTCGCGCTCGCCCGCGTGGCCCTGGGACCATGGATGCTCGTGCCGGGGATCCTCGCGGTCGTGATGGTCTTCGTCGCGCTCTCGCCCTGGGCCGACTCGCGCTGAGCCGCGGGCGTCCGCTCCCGACGAGCGTGAACCGCACCTCTCCTGCGTCCCACCGCGCCCGTGCCAGGACTACCGTGATGGTCATGTGGCAGATGATGGACCTCCTGTACGGGCACAAGAAGGACATGGTCGCGCCCGAGGACGCGCTGCCGGGACGGGACGCGTACGCCTACCCCCTCGCACGCGAGCACGCGGTGCTGGGCACCGACATGCTCGGACCGGACGCGCCGACGGACCCGCGCCCCTGGCCCGCGGGCACCGAGGAGATCATCCTCGCCGGGGGCTGCTTCTGGGGCATCGAGCGCATCGCCTGGGAGATCTCCGGCGTCCACACCACCTCCTCGGGCTACGCGGGCGGGTACACGCCCCATCCCACCTACGAGGAGGTCTTCTCCGCCCGCACCGGCCACGCCGAGGCCGTGCGGGTGATCTACGGCGGCGGCGAGCCGACCCTGCGCGCCCTGCTCACCCAGTTCTGGGAGCAGCATGATCCGACCACCGCGAACCGTCAGGGCAACGACGTGGGCACCGAGTACCGCAGCGCGGTCCACTGGACCTCACCGGCCCAGGGCGAGGTGGTGCGCGACTCCGCCGAGCGCTACCAGCGCGCGCTGGACGCGGCCGGTCGGGGCGGCATCACCACCGAGCTCTCGGCGCTCTCCGAGGCCGGCGACGGCGTCTACTACACGGCGGAGCCCGAGCACCAGCAGTTCCTGGCGAAGAACCCCGGCGGCTACTGCAACCACGGGTTCAACGGGGTGGCCTGCTCGCTCTGAGCCGCGGCGCGACCAGCGGGCCCCGACCGGGCCGCGATCAGCGTCCGGGCAGCCCGTCCCCCGTGTCGCCGCCCATGAGGTTGCGCCGGGAGCCGATCTCCGGTCCTCCGGCGGGGCGCGGTGCGGCAGGGGCCGCGCCCATCAGCTGGGCCGCGAAGCCCCCGGCCTCACGCGGCATCGGCGCGCCGGACATCGGAGCCCCGGGCGTCGGCGCGCCCCCTGGTCCGCAGGCCGCGGCCGCGGCCGAGCGCGGCACACGAGGCGCCCCGCCGACGCGCCCGAAGCGCTCCATCTGCTCCGTCGTCGGGTAGGCGGCGCTGACCACGATGTCCAGGCCGAGCAGGGTCACCGGCAGCGCGGAGTCCCCGGCGGAGTCGAGCAGCGCCCGCACGGGCTCGCACTGCGCGAAGGCCCACGCGTCCTCGTCCTGGAGGTACACCGTGATCGGATGGCCGGCCAGGGCGAGCGCGGCCGCCTCGTCGAGGAAGGCCTCCTGTCGCTCGGCGTCGGGCGGTGGGGACGGCAGGAAGATGTCGAGCTCCGCGAGCTGAGCGTTCTCGTCGGCGTCGGTCATGGGCACCACGGTAGCGCGCCGCGGCTTTGGCAGACTGTCGCCATGGACACCTCCGCACAGCAGCCCGCGACGCCAGAGCTCCTCCGTCACGACACCCTGGTGATGCAGCAGATCACCGGGTTCATGTCCAACGACTTCGACATCCTCGACGGCACCGGGGAGCGGGCCGTCGGACACGTCACCACCACGGGGGACGGCCTCACGCGCTTCTTCGCGGGCGCCCGCTCGCTGGACGTCGCCGACGCGGACGGCACGCCGCTGCTGCACGTCGAGGACCCGCCCGACGTCGGCATGGACCGCTTCGAGCTCACGACCCCCGGCGGGGCCCTGGTCGCGAACGTGACAAACCGGATCGCGTTCTTCTCGACACGGGTCGGTCTGACCCTCGCCGACGGGATGGAGCTCGAGCTGCACGGCGACATGTTCGGCTTCGACTTCACCTTCCAGGTGGAGGGCGTCGTCGCCGCGCGGGTGACCCGTGAATGGGCAGGGCTCAGCCGCGGCTTCCTCGGCCACAGCCGCTACGTCCTCTCGATCGACCCCACCGTGCCGCCGCACCTGCGCCAGGCGATCATCGGCGGGTGCATCGTCCTGGACCTGATCCGGGCGAAGCGGTCGCGCAGGAGCAGCTGACCTCGGGGCCCTGCTCAGAGCAGCAGCCGCTGCGCGGTCCGCAGCCAGCTCTCCCCCTCCTGCGTCCACCCGAGGCCGCGCAGATGGATCCCGGTGGTGACGCGCTCGAGGTGCGCCCACGCCGTGATCCGGTCCGGATCCAGCGCCAGCCGCTGCGCCGTGCGGGTGACGAGCCCGGCGTGGCGGCGTCGCCCGGCGCCGGGCTCCTGCCGCTCCAGCTCCACGATCAGCTGCTGATGGTCCCGCAGCGCCACGCCCGCGTCGTACTCCGGCTCCCCGAGGAATCCGTCGGGGTCGATGAGAACGTGCTCCGGGCCGCGCCGCAGCGCATTGCCGGCGTGCGGGTCGCCGTGCAGGACGACCTGCCGGGGCGAGGGGTCCTCGATCAGCGCGAGCGCGAGGCCGCGCGCGCGGTCGAGCACCGGGCGGTGGCCGTCCTCCGTCCCCTCGAGCACGCCGTCGATGAGCGTGAGCAGGGAGGTCGCCTTCTGCGCCGGGTCGAGGGGCAGGCCGACGGAGGTCGGCAGGTCCCAGGTCGCGGGGAGCAGGTCGGCGAGCGCGTCCGCCTCGGCCTCCGGGTCGGGGACGGTGGCGTGCAACGGCGCGCCGAGGCGCTCGAGCAGTGTCGCCTCGAGGTCCTCGGCGTGGTCGAGCACGCGCACGTAGCCGCGCCCGTCGGCCGCGCGGAGGAGCCGCACCTGCTGGGAGTGGTCCGAGCCGTGCCCGCCGAGCTTGAGGACCGCAGGGCCGGCGTCGGGGCCGTGCACCTCGAGCACCGGGAGCTCCGCACCCTCGGTGAAGGCGCGCACCACGGTGAGCTCCCACCGTCCGAGCGCCGCGCGGAGACGGGCCGGGAAGGACTCGACGAGGTCGCAGGCCCAGGGCCGGCCCGCCCACGGCCGGGCGCGGACCAGGGCGACGACCTCGTCCGGGTGCATCGTGCTCAGCCCTGCTCCGCCGTCCGCTGCTCCGCCGTCCGTCGCTCCGCGCGCTCCGCTCGCGAGGCCGCGTCCAGCACGCGCCCGAGGGGCCGGTAGTGCTCGACCACGGCGTCCCGGTAGGCGTTCGCGTCGCCGGCCTCGAGCGCGGTGAGCATCGCATGGTGGGCATCGACGGTGTCCAGGATGTCCTCGGCCGGCGGGACCTGGAGCAGCGGCACCGCGGCGGTGTGGATCTCCCAGAACGCCTGCGCGAGCTGACGCAGCAGGCCGTTGCCGAGGCGGGAGAAGAGCGCGGTGTGGAAGGCGGCATCCGCCTCGGGGAAGGGGCGACCGGCGGAGGCGAGCTCCCGCATCTGCTCGACCAGGCCTTCGAGCTCGGGGTTCGTCGAATCCCGGTACAGCTCCACGAGCTGGTCCGCGACCGAGAGATCCAACGCGATCCGCAGCTCGACCACCTCGCGCAGCGCCCGCAGATCGTTGCCGTCGTCCAGGCGGGCCCGGAACAGCAGCCCGTCCACCAGGGGCGCGAGGGAGAGCTGGCCGACGAAGGTGCCGTGACCGTGCCGCACCTCGACGATGTCCAGCGAGGCGAGGGTCCGCATCGCCTCGCGCACCGAGGAGCGCGAGATCGCGAGCCGGGCGCACAGGTCGCTCTCGGTCGGCATCGGATCACCCGGGACCAGGCCCTCGGCCAGGATCAGGTCCTGGATGCGGTCGACGGCACTGCTGCCCGACCCCTTGCTGCGCACCATGCGCCCTCCTCCCGGACCTCGCCGCCGCGTGCGGCCAGGTCCATCATGCCGTGCTCCCTGCTCCGCCCGTGGTCCGGGACGGAGGATCCTGCGCGAGCCCGCGCGTACCACCGCGGCGCGAACGCCCGCGGCGGCCGTCACGGGCGTCGCCACCGAGGTCACCGTTCGGTCACGGCCACCGGCCCGCGAGGGTGGCGGACCCGACGGACGTGATGTACTCTCCCCAGTCATCAGACATCATACGTCTGATCTTCGCTCAGCGGTGGAGGATCCGCCGACTCACGAGGACAGGCCCCGCACGATCCCGGCGCCACGGGCGCCGGGACCACCCACAGAAGGGACGCATCAACGGTGATCACCACTCCCACCGGTCGACTCGGCCGACGCGGCTTCCTCCGCGGCTCCGCCGCTCTCGCCGGTGCCGCCGGCATCGTCGCCGGGATCGGCGCCTGCGCCCCCCGCGACGACGACGCCGGAGGCTCCGGCACCGACGCCGACGCCGGCGGCGCCCCCGCGGGCGAGGCCGACGCCGACGGCCACATCGACGCCGCCATCAGCTACGAGCTCGGCACCAACGGCTACGACCCGATGACCACGTCGGCCGCGCTGACGGTCGCGGTCAACTGGCACACCCTCGAGGGCCTCACGGAGCTCCACCCCGTCACCCGCGAGGTCTACGCGGCGCTGGCCACCGAGGTCCCCACCGCCGAGAGCGACACCGTGGACGTCCGGATCCGCGAGGGCGCGGTCTTCCACGACGGCTCCCCGGTGACTCCCGAGGACGTCGTGTTCTCCTTCGAGCGCGTGCAGGATCCGGACAACGCCTCGCTGTACGCGCAGTTCATCCCGTTCCTCGACACCGTCTCGGTCAAGGACGACACCACCGTCACCTTCACCCTCGCCCACCCCACGGGCGTCTTCGCCGAGCGGCTGTCCACCGTGAAGATCGTGCCGAAGGCCGCCGTCGAGGAGGATCCCGAGGCGTTCGACTCGAACCCGATCGGCTCCGGGCCCTGGCGGATGACCGACAACTCCGCGACGTCCAAGATCGTCGAGTTCGAGCGCAACGACGATTACACCGGCCCGATGCCCGCCCGGGCCAGGACCATGAGCTGGCAGGTGATCCCGGATCCCTCGACCCGCACCAACGCCCTCCAGTCCGGCACCGTGCAGGCGATCGACTCGGTCCCCTACCTGTCCATCGAGCAGCTGGAGGCCACCGGCGGGGTCGAGTCCGTGGGCGGCTTCGGTCTGCTCTTCGCCATGTTCAACAACAGCGAGGACAACCCCTTCCACGATCCGAGGAACCGCCAGGCCTTCCTGTACGCCATCGACATGGACAAGGTCATCGAGACCGGCCTGGCCGGTCAGGCGGAGGCGGCCAGCTGCTTCGTGCAGAAGGACCACCCGAACTACTCGGAGGCCTCGACGGTCTACTCGCTGGACCTCGAGACGGCGAAGGGGCTCTTCGAGGAGACGGGCCTGACGTCCTTCCGGATGCTGTGCACCGATCACGACTGGGTCGCCCAGTGCACCCCGATCATCCAGGAGTCCCTCGCCGCCGCCGGGGTGGAGGTGCAGTTCGAGCAGAAGCAGTCGGCCGACGTCTACACCACCATCGACGGCAGCCCGGAGGCGTACGACGTGGTGATCGCCCCCGGCGACCCCTCGGTGTTCGGCAACGATCCCGACCTGCTGATGCGCTGGTGGTACGGCGCCGACGTCTGGACCGACAGCCGCATGCACTGGAAGGGCCAGGACTCCTACGAGGAGGTCCAGGACCTGCTGGCGAAGGGCCTGGAGGCGACCGACGACTCGGAGCAGGAGGCGACCTGGACGGAGCTGTTCGACCTGCTCTCCGAGGAGGTCCCCCTGTACCCGCTGTTCCACCGCAATGCGCCCACCGCCTGGGACCCCACCACCCTGGTGGACTTCCAGCCGATCTCGCTGACCGGGCTCAGCTTCGTCGACGTCGCCTCGACCGAAGCGTCCTGACCCCGGGCGTCGGGGCCGACGGCAGCTGCTGTCGGCCCCGGCCCCTGTCGCACCGTCCCATCCCCTCGCCCCGCCACGGAGGACCTCGTGTCCCAACTCGTCCGACTGATCGGGCGGCGACTGATCGCACTGCCGCTGATGATCCTCGGCGTCACCCTGCTCGTGTTCGTCATCATGTCGTTCTCGCCCTCGGACCCCGCCCGTCTCGCGCTCGGCGAGTCGGCCTCGCCCGCAGCGCTCGAGATGTACCGCGAGGCCAACGGCCTCAACGACCCGATCTGGCTGCGCTACTTCACCTTCCTCGGCGGCCTGGTCCGCGGTGACCTCGGCACCACCAGCGGCAACGTCCCGGTGACCGATGTGGTCGCGCACGCCTTCCCGATCACCCTGCAGCTGACCTTCCTCGGCCTCGCCGTCGCCATCGTGCTCTCCGCGGTCCTCGGTGTGCTCGCCGCGCTGTTCCGCGACCGCTGGGTCGACCAGGTGATCCGGATCCTGACGGTCGCCGCGCTCGCCACCCCGTCCTTCTGGCTCGCGATCCTGATGATCCAGTGGCTCGGCGAGATCCCCGGCGGCTGGGGGCTCTTCCCCGCCCTGGTGACCCGCTGGGTCGGAGTCTTCGACGATCCCGCCACCTACCTGCGCAACATCGCCCTGCCCGCACTCGCGCTCGCGATCCCCGTCGCCGGGTCGCTGACGCGCGTGGTGCGCACCGCGATGGTCGAGGAGCTGGACCGCGACTACGTGCGCACCGCCGTCGGCGCCGGCATCCCCTATCCCGTGGTGGTCAGTCGCAACGTGCTGCGCAATGCGCTGATCACGCCGATCACCGTGCTCGGCCTGCGCGTCGGCTACCTCATGGGCGGCGCCGTGATCATCGAGATCATCTTCAACATCCAGGCCATGGGCCAGCTCATCCTCGACGGCGTCACCCGCAACGACGTGTTCCTCGTGCAGGGCGTGACCCTCGTGGTCGCGATCGCCTTCATCGTGGTGAACATCGTGGTGGACCTGCTGTACGTCGTCGTCAATCCCCGGATCAGGAGCATCTGACATGCGACCCGCGCTCGGATCCCGTCTCCAGTCGGTCAGCGGCAGCCCGCTGGCCCCCTTCACCGCCCTCCCCCTGGCCAGCCGCATCTCGGTCATCTTCCTCGCGGTGCTCGGGCTGGTCGCCGTCTTCGCGCCGCTGGTCAGCCAGCACGGCCCGCTCGCGACCGGCACGCCCGTGCAGCCGCCCGGCGCCGAGCACTGGATGGGCACCGACGCGATCGGGCGGGACATCTTCGCCCGGGTCGCCCACGGCGCCCGCTCCTCGCTGCTGATCGGCCTGGCCGCGACCGCCGGGGCGCTGGTCGCCGCGGCCGTGATCGGCTCGATCGCCGCCACCGGGGCGAAGATCCTCTCCGAGGTCGTCATGCGCGTGCTCGACGTGGTGATGTCCTTCCCCGGCATCGCCCTGGCCGCGGTGTTCGTCGCCGTGTTCGGCACCTCGCTGCCGGTGCTGATCTTCGCCATCGGCTTCCTGTACGTCCCGCAGCTGGCCCGTGTGGTGCGCGCCAACGTGCTCTCCCAGTTCGGGGAGGACTACGTGGCCGCCTCGCAGGTCATGGGCGCCTCCACGGCGTGGATCCTGGTCAAGCACGTGGCCCGCAACTGCATCGCGCCGATCATGGTCTTCGCGACCGTCCTGGTCGCCGACGCGATCGTGCTCGAGGCCTCGCTCTCCTTCATCAACGCCGGCGTGCAGCCGCCGGGCCCGTCCTGGGGCAACATCCTCGCCGACGGCAAGCAGCTGCTGCTGTCCGGCTACTGGTGGCCGACCTTCTTCCCCGGTCTGATGATCCTGCTGACCACCCTCGCCCTGAACATCCTCTCCGAGGGCCTGACCGATGCGATGGCCAGCCCCCGCGTCAAGGTCGCGGTCGACGTCGAGGCCGACGAGCAGGCGCTCGTCGGGACCGAGGTCGACGGCGCGGCGGCAGCGCCCGCCACGTCCCGCGAGCACCACCGGACGGAGCACGAGGTGCTGGGCGCGACCGACGAGGAGACCGCGCACCGGCTGCTGGTCGAGTCGCTCTCCGCGCTGCGCGCCGCCGAGAGGGCGCGGCCCGAGCGGGTGCCGGCCGACGACGTCTCCGCGCCGCTGCTCGAGGTGAAGGACCTGCGGGTCTCCTTCCCCGAGGCGCACGGCGAGGTCGACATCCTGGACGGCGTCTCCTTCCAGGTCCGGCCCGGGGAGACCATGGGCCTGGTGGGCGAGTCCGGCTCCGGCAAGTCCGTGGCGAGCCTCGCGGTCATGGGCCTGCTGCCCCGGACCGCGCGCATCAGCGGCGAGGTGCTGCTGCACGGCACGGACCTGCTGTCCCTGCCCGCCAAGCGGATGAACGCCCTGCGCGGCCACGAGATCGCGATGATCTACCAGGACGCGCTCAGCTCGCTGAACCCCTCGATGCTGATCCGCTCCCAGATGGCGCAGCTGACCCGCCGCGGCGGCACCCGCAGCGCCGAGGAGCTGCTCGAGCTGGTGGGGCTGGAACCGCAGCGGATGCTGAACTCCTACCCGCACGAGCTCTCGGGCGGTCAGCGCCAGCGCGTGCTGATCGCGATGGCCCTGACCCGCGACCCGAAGCTGGTGATCGCCGACGAGCCCACCACGGCCCTCGACGTCACCGTGCAGAAGCAGGTCGTGGACCTGCTGAACTCCCTGCGCGAGGAGCTCGGCTTCGCCATGGTGTTCGTCAGCCACGACCTGGCGCTGGTCTCCCAGCTCGCCGACCGCATCACCGTGATGTACGCGGGTCAGGTCATGGAGCAGGCCACCACCCACGAGCTGCTCATCGACCCCCGGCACGAGTACACCCGCGGCCTGCTCGGCTCGGTGCTCTCGATCGAGGCAGGTGCCGAGCGCCTGCACCAGGTCCCCGGCACGGTCCCCTCTCCGCGGGACTTCGCCCGCGGCGACCGCTTCGCCCCCCGCTCCCTGGATCCGTCGGCCGATCCCACCGCCCGGCCCCGGCTGGTCGAGATCGGCGTCCCCGGCCACCGCGTGTCCACCACGGGCGAGGTGCCCGCTCCCCTCGAAGGAGGTCAGCGATGACCACCGAGAACAGTCCCTCGTTCTCCTCCGACGTCCCCGCCGACGGCTCCGCTCGGCCCGTCCCCACCATCGAGCTGCAGGACGTGCACGTGGTGCACCGGCTGCGCAGCGGCGGCCTGCTCCACCCGGACACGATCCGCGCCGTCGACGGCGTGAGCGTGTCGGTGCGGCGCGGCGAGGTCCTCGGGATCGTCGGCGAATCCGGCTCCGGGAAGTCCACGCTCGCCCGGGTGATGACCGGGCTGCAGCCCGTCACCAGCGGGCACGTCCTGTTCGACGGGAAGGCCCTGGGCCGCGGCCGCGGCGCCCGTCGTGCGCTGGGGCGGAACGTGTCGGTGGTCTTCCAGGATCCCTCGACCGCGCTGAACCCGCGACTGGCGGTGCGCGAGACCCTCATGGACCCGCTGCGGGTGCACGGCATCGGCACCGAGCCCGAGCGCCTGGCCCGGGTGAAGGACCTGCTGCATCTGGTGGGCCTTCCGCAGTCCGCGCTCGAGGTGCTGCCGCGCCAGCTCTCCGGCGGGCAGCGCCAGCGCGTCGCGATCGCGCGGGCCCTCGCCCTCGAGCCCCGGATCATCGTCGCCGACGAGCCCACCAGCGCGCTGGACGTGTCGGTGCGCGCCCAGGTGCTCAACCTCCTCACCGACCTCAAGCAGGAGCTGGGGCTCGGGCTGGTGTTCATCTCCCACGACATCAGCACCGTCCGCTTCATCTCCGACTCGATCATCGTCATGAACCACGGGAAGGTCGTCGAGCACGACTCGGCCGCCCGGATCTTCACCGAGGCGAAGGACGAGTACACCCGCACCCTGCTCGCCGCCGCCCCCTCGCTGCTGTGAGCACCCCAGACACCACCGACTCCCGAAGGAGCATCCCCTGATGAGCACCACCTCGACCCCGCTGACCGGCGTCGTCCCCCCGCTGCTGACCCCGCTGACCCCCGAGGGCGACGTCGATCTGCCCTCCCTCGAGCGGCTGGTCGGCCACCTGCTCGAGGGCGGCGTGGACGGCATCTTCGCTCTCGGCTCCTCGGGGGAGGTCGCCTTCTGGGACGACGCCCGCCGCGAGGCCGTCCTCGAGGCCGTGACCGGCACGGTGGCCGGACAGGTGCCGGTGATCGCGGGCGTCATCGACATGCAGACCGACCGCGTGATCCAGCACGTGCGCGCCGCGGAGCGCTTCGACCTCGACGGCTACGTGGTCACCGCCCCGTTCTACGCGATCACCGGACCGCAGGAGATCGACGCCCACTTCCGGGCGGTCGCCGCCGCCACCGAGAGGCCGCTGTGGGCCTACGACATCCCCGTGTGCGTGCACGCGAAGCTCGCCCCCGGCCAGCTGCTGCAGCTGGGACGCGACGGGGTCATCACCGGCGTGAAGGACTCCAGCGGCGATGACGTCGGCTTCCGCCGCCTCGCCGCCGCCAACCGCGCCGCCGGATCGCCGCTGACCCTGCTGACCGGCCACGAGATCGTCGTCGACGGCGCCTACCTCGCGGGGGCCGACGGCTCCGTCCCCGGGCTCGGCAACGTCGACCCGGCCGGCTACGTGCGCATGCACCGTGCGGCGCGGACGGGCGACTGGGAGCAGGTGCGCCGCGAGCAGGACCGCCTGGCCGCGCTGTTCGAGATCGTCTTCCAGCCCACCGACAAGGTCGGCCCCGCCGCCGGCGTCGGCGCGTTCAAGACCGCGCTGCGCGAGCTCGGCATCTTCTCCACCAACACGATGGCCGCCCCGATGACCCCGATCGAGGGCGAGAGCGTGGACCGCATCCGCGCGATCCTCGAGGACACCGGGATGCTCGAGCAGGCAGGGGCCGGCGGACCCGCCGATGTCTGATCCGGTCCTCGCCCTCGACCTCGGGGGCACCAAGATCCGCGCCGCGCTCGTGCACGGCGCGGAGCACGACCGCGCACCGCACCTCGAGCGCGTGGCCGAGGTGGCGACGCCGGCGGGCGAGGGCCCTGCGGCGATCCTGGGCGCGGCCGGCGAGCTCGCCGAGCAGGTGCGCTCCGGAGCCCGGGTGCGGGCGGTGGGGCTGTCCTCCGCCGGGGTGATCGACAGCGCCCGCGGGCTGGTCACCCATGCCACCGGCTCGCTGACCGACTGGGCCGGGACCGACGTCGTCACCCCGCTCCGGGAACGGTTCGGCATCCCGGTCAGCGCTCTGAACGACGTCCACGCCCACGGACTGGGCGAGGCGCGCTTCGGCACCGGTCGCGGCCGCGGCTCGCTGCTGCTGGTCGCCGTGGGCACCGGCATCGGCGGCTGCCACGTGGTGGACGGCCGCGTCGTGATCGGCGTCCACGGAGCGGGCGGCCACGTGGGACACGTGGCGGTGCCGGAGGCCGAGGGCGTGCCCTGCCCCTGCGGCCGCCCGGGGCATCTCGAAGGGCTCGCCTCGGGGCCGGGGATCGTCCGGCTCGCCGCCCGGCTCGGGGCCGACGCCGCCCTGCGGGACGGCCGGTCCCTGGCCGCCGCCGCCGCGGCCGGGGACGAGATCGCGCTCGAGGCGTACCGGATCGCGGGCTTCGCGACCGGACGCGTGATCGGGGGCCTGCTGAACGTCCTGGACCCCGAGGCGGTGGCGCTCACCGGCGGCGTCCACGCCTCCCCCGCACCCTGGCACGACGCTCTGGCCCGCGGCATCGAGCACGATGCGATGGACGTCGTCGCCGGCTCTCCCGTCCTCGCCGCGAGCGCCGGCGCGCACGCCGCGCTGCTCGGTGCGGCCGCCCGCGCGCTGGACGACCTGGTCCCGCCGCCCTGATCCCCGTCCCGTTCCCGCCGGCTCCCCTCCTCCGCCGCCCTCCCGAAAGGACCTCCATGCACCCGCTGGTCGCCCCGCTGAAGGACTCCCTGATCGTCTCCTGCCAGGCCTATCCCGGCGAGGCGATGCGCGATCCTCGCACCATGGCGCAGGTCGCCGCCGCGGTCCAGGCCGGCGGCGCCTCCGCGGTGCGCGCGCAGGGCCTCGCGGACATCCGTCAGGTCCGGGCCGCCGTCGACGTCCCGGTGATCGGGATCTGGAAGGACGGCGCCGAGGGCGTGGTCATCACCCCGACCCTCGAGCACTGCCTCGGCGTGATCGAGGCCGGAGCGGACGTGCTCGCCCTGGACGGCACCACCCGGCCCCGGCCCGACGGGCGCACCTTCGCCGAGACCGTCACCGCTGTGCGGCGGCGGTTCGACGGCCCGCTGATGGCGGACTGCGACTCCCTCGAGTCCGCGCTGATCGCGTCCGAGCTCGGCGTCGAGATCATCGGCACCACCCTCGCCGGCTACACCGGGGCCCGGCCGACGACCGACGGCCCGGACCTCGAGCTGCTCGGTGAGCTCGCGGACCGCCTCCCCGAGACCTCGGTGCTGGTCGCCGAGGGGCGCGTGCACACCCCGCAGCAGGCGGCCGACGCCCTCGCGGCGGGCGCCTTCGCCGTCGTCGTCGGCACCGCCATCACCCACCCGACCAGCATCACCGGCTGGTTCCGCACCGCCGTCGAGGCCGCCGCGGACGGCAGCTGAGACCCCGCCCCGGAACGACCTGACCCTGGCCCCGACGATGGGAGACCCCATGGCCCGCACGTCCCCGGAACCCGACCGCCCGATCCCCCACCTGCCCCCGACCGCACCGGACGCTGCTCCCTCGCCCGCCGCCGCCCGCATCCCCCGCGGTGCCGTGCTCGCCGGTCTCGGCGCCGCCGGCGTCGGGCTGGCGGCGACGCTCGCCCCCGGGGCCCCCGCGCATGCCGCCCCGCCGACGGAGCTGCCGGTCCTGCGCCCGGGCCAGGACTGGGAAGCGGTGCTCGCGGAGACTCCGCAGGTGCAGCTCGAGCCGGGCGCACGCTACGTCCTCGAGGCACCGGTCGCGCTGCCCGACGGAGCGCTGGTCCGCGGCAACGGCGCGCTCGTGACCACCTCCTCACGGGGCCACGGCGCCTTCGAGGTCGAGGGCGTCCGGGACGTCACCCTGCAGGGGCTGCGCCTCCACGGCGCCGAGGACTCCCCGCTCGACGTCCCGCTCGAGACCGCGCACACCGCGATCCGCGCCCGCCGCGCCACGAACCTGCGTATCAGCGACTGCGACCTGGTGGGATGGCGCGGTGCCGGCATCGCCGCCACCGGCAGCATCGAGGACGACTACTTCTCCTACGGGCTGCAGATCTCCGACTGCCGCTTCGAGGCCTGCTGCATCGGTCTCTCCGCGGCCGACCGCTGCGAGTACTCGCTGCTGTCCACGAGCATGTTCACCGCCTGCCGCCTCGCGGTCTGGAACTCCTCGGGCAACTGGAACCTCAGCGGGAACGTCGTCGTCGGATGCTACGGCGCCTACTACTCGATCGCGGCGACCAGCCCCTTCGGGAGCGCGAGCAGCGACAACTGGGGCCACGGCTCGATCACGGGCTGCACGCTGAACCACTCCGACGGCGGCGCCCCGCGGCACTGGACCGGTGAACTCGCCCTCCCCGTCGGCGGGGAGCTGCGCGACCCCGGCCCCGGGGTGGTGCTCGAGGGGGTGCTGCCTCCGACCTTCAGCGCGAACACGCTCTGGTACACCTCCGTGACCGCCCGAGCGCTTCCCTCGACCGTCTGGGACCTCACCGGCTGCACCCTCTCGGACCTGCGGATCACGCAGGACGGCGGGGCCCCGGTGCGCCTGATCGGCCTGCAGTCCCATGCCGGCGCCTCCCACGCCCCCGTGCTGGTGGGGGACGTCCACGATGCTCTCGCCCCGTGACCTCACGGGACGGGTCCCGGAAGGAAGACACCCTCTGATGAAGGAGACACCCCCGATGGACATGACACGACGCGCGATGCTCGGCACCGCCGCCGGACTGGCCGCCCTCGGCGCCGGGAGCGCGAGCGCCCTGGCCGTCCTGCCGCCGCCGAAGGAGAACGGGCGCCGGCACGGCGTCTACGAGGAGCAGGTGCTCGCGGCGCCCGGCGACCACGGCGTCGCCAACTTCCGCATCCCCGCCCTCGCGGTCGCCCCCAACGGCGACCTGCTGGCCGCGTACGACAAGCGGCCCGTCTTCGGCGACTCCCCCGCCCCGAACTCCATCTGGCAGCGCCGCTCCCGCGACAACGGCCGCACCTGGGAGGAGCCGACCGTGGTGCGCGCCGGCAACGAGTCCGAGGAGCCCGGCGAGAAGACCGGCTACTCCGATCCCTCGTACGTGGTGGACCAGGAGACCGGGACCGTCTTCTGCTTCTGCGTGTACTCCAAGGACGCCGGCCTGTGGGACAGCGACTACGGGGACGACGACGAGGACCGCGACGTGATGAGCGCCAACCTCAGCGTCAGCCACGACTCCGGCGAGACCTGGGAGCACCGCTCGCTGACCGCGGTCGTGAAGCCGGAGGACTGCCGGGCCACCTTCGCGACCTCCGGCGCCGGCATCCAGCTGCGCTACGGGGAGCACCGGGGTCGCCTGGTCCAGCAGTACGCGGGCCTGTTCCGCGGCGAGGGCGACGGCGAGGTCGTCCAGGCCTACTCGGTCTACTCCGACGACCACGGCGAGACCTGGTGGATGGGCACGCCGGTGGGGACCGAGATGGACGAGAACACGGTCGCCGAGCTCTCCGACGGCACCCTGATGATGAACTCGCGCGAGCACGTGCGCACCGGTGCGCGCTGGGTCGCCCGCAGCCATGACGGCGGGGAGACCTGGGAGGATCTGCACCGCGACGCATCCCTCGTCGATCCGGGCAACAACGCCCAGCTCACCCGCGCCTACCCCGACGCGCCCCAGGGGTCGCGCAAGGCGCGGATCCTGCTGTTCTCCCACACGGACAACATGCCCAACGACCGCATCAACGGCACCGTCGAGATCTCCATCGACGACGGCGCCACCTGGGAGCGCAAGCGCGCCTTCCAGCCCGGCGACTGCTCCTACTCGGTGATCATCCCGATCCACCGCGGCCTGTACGGGCTGCTCTACGAGGGCGAGGACGAGGCGATCACCTTCGCCCGCCTCGACATGAACTGGCTGCTGTCCCGATGATCTCCCTCGGCGCCGACCCCGCGCCCGTGCCGGACGCGCCGCTCCCCCACACCGTGCTCGCACGGGCCGGGGAGGGGCCCTGGCCCCACTACCGGATCGTGGGGCTGGTGCACCTGGGCGACGGACATCTGCTGGCCGGCTTCGACGGCCGGGACACCGGGCAGGACGTGCCCGATCCGACCGGACTCGTGCAGCGCCGCTCCGTGGACGGCGGGCGCACCTGGGGCCCCGTCGAGGAGCTGAGGGCCGCGGACCGCGAGGGACGGCACTGGTACTGCGATCCCAGCTATCTCCACGACCCGGACAGCGGCCGGGTGGTCATGTTCCACACCCATGCCAAGGACCGCGGCGTGTGGGACGCGGTGGCCGGCACCGACGACGAGGACCGGCGCGTGATGGGCTCCGCCGTCGGCGTCTCCGAGGACCAGGGCCGCAGCTGGACGTTCCGCTCCGTGACCGCGGTCGCCGCCCCGCCGGAGCTGATGCGCACCGCGTTCCCCACCTCCGGGGCGGGCCTCCGCCTGCACCGAGGGCCGCACGCGGGGCGGCTGCTGCAGCCGTTCTGCGGATGGTTCCGCGAGGGCGGGAGCGCCGGGGACGGTCCGGCAGACGGGGAGGTGGTGCGCTCCTTCGTGCTGTTCTCCGACGACCACGGCGAGACCTGGCGGCGCGGCGAGCCCGTGGGCGAGGACATGGACGAGACCACGATCGTCGAGCTCTCCGACGGGCGCGTGCTGCTGAACTCCCGCGACCACGCCCGCGGCGGGCATCGCCGGATCGCCGTCTCCGCCGACGGCGGGGCGAGCTGGGAGGACCGCGGGATCGATCCGCAGTTCGTCGATCCGGGCAACAACGCCCAGCTGGCCCGGCGCTTCCCGGAGGCGGCCGAGGGCGACCCCCGCGCTCGCGAGCTGCTGTTCAGCAATGCCCACGACCGCTTCGCGCGGATCCGCGGCACCCTGAGCGCCTCGCACGACGACGGGGAGAGCTGGCAGGAGGCGCTGGTGTTCGAGCCGGGCCCGCTGGACTACTCGGTGGTGCAGGCGCTCGACGACGGCGCGGTGGGCGTGATCTGGGAGGTGGAGTCCCGCGAGATCCGCTTCGCGAGGATCGAGGCGGGGGACCTGCCCCCGGCCTGACGTCCGGACGGCTGCGCAGGCTCAGCGGGCGGGCTCAGCACGCACGCGACGGACGACGACGGGGCGGCGGCACCGTGAGGGTGCCGCCGCCCCGTCGGCCCGGAGGGTGCTCCGGGCTCTCAGCGGTTCCCGGGCGCGCGCGGGTCCGCGTACTCGATCGAGAACCGCGGGGAGGTGTAGGTCTCCCAGTGCTCCGGGTCCTCCGGATCGCCGAGGGGCTTCAGCACCGCCATCTCGAGGACGTACTCCCCGTTCTTCACGCTGCGCGGCTTCTGGTTCGCCAGCACGAAGCGTCCGTCCCAGCCGTACACCTCCGGCTCGCCGGAGCGCCCCACATGGTCCATCGCGTCGATCGTCCCCACCGAGGGGTTCACGAGCTTCAGGGAGCCACCCGCGCGCACCTCGTAGGCGCGCACCTCGAGCCGCTCGGCCGGGTAGGCGAGGAAGTGCGCGAGGTAGGGGATGTCCTCGTCCTCCATCGTGTAGGTGTGCCCGCCCTCCGGGTCCAGCAGCACGCCGCCGGCCCCGTCGCTCACGCCGAGGGAGGGCAGCCCCATGCCGAGGTCGTCGAGGACGTCCAGCGCCTGGTAGTCCCCGGAGAGGCCCGCGAAGGGGACGACCATGTCGTCCTCCGCGCCGGTCAGGGTGATCCAGCCGCCGTGGACGATGCCGTCCTCGCCGAAGTCCTCGCCGAGGGTGACGGCGAGCTCGGAGGTGGAGCGCGCGGGGACGGTCAGGGTCGACGCGGCCGGCTCGGCGATGCTCTCGGCCGCGTAGAACTCCGGATCGTCGGTGGTGGGGCCGGTGGCCACGCCGTGTCGCACACCGACCTGGTAGGTCTGCTCGGAGTCGGAGTCGTTGGTGACCTCGAGCGTGACGGTCACCGGTCCGTCCTCGCCCTCGCCGAGGGAGATCGTGGGCTCCTCGACGCGGGTGGTCGAGTGCACGGCGCCGACCATGTCGAGCAGGCCGGCACCCTGACGGTGGACCGGTTCGAGGTAGCCCTCGTCCGGGAGCAGCGACCAGGTCAGCGGATCCGCGGAGTTCATCATCGCGGTCTTCACCCTCTGCGGGGTGAGGTCCGGGGAGGCCTGCAGCAGCAGGGCCGCGGCGCCGGCCACGTGCGGGGCGGCCATCGAGGTGCCGGACATGGAGCCGTGCCCGCCCTGCTCGAGCGGGATCGTCGACCAGATCGATCCGCCCGGGGCGGCGATGTCCGGCTTCAGCTCCAGCTCGGCGGTGAGCCCGTAGGAGGAGAAGTCGGAGACCAGGCCCGCGGTGGGGTTGTCGAGGAGGACGGTGCCCTCCTGCCAGGCCCAGGTCGCCTCGTCGGCCGCGAGCGTCTCCTGCAGGGCGAGACCGTCGTCCTGGCTGATCATCACCACCGGGATCGTGATCGCGGGGTCACCCTCGACGGTGGGGTTCACCGCGGCCGGGGCGTTGTTGTAGAGGATCACGGCGTCGTAGCCGGCCTCCTGCCCGGCCAGCGCCTTCTCGTGGAAGGAGCACACCCCGCGCTCGACGAGCAGGGCCTGGTCCTCCCCGGCGGGAGGCACGGCGGCCGGGTCGCAGGCCTGGCCGGCGTCGGTGCCCGGCGCGCCCGCGGAGACCAGGGCCAGCTCGCCGGAGCTCGGCGCCGCCGGCCCTCCGCTCGCCGGGGCGTAGCCGATCTCCGCTCCGGCCGCGGTGGCGTAGGGCGAGCGCAGGTGCGTGCTGTCCACGGAGGCGACGGTGATCGCGCTCGAGGCGATGCCCGGCGCGCCGCTGGAGAAGGTGCCGGCGACGCCCTCGTTGCCGGCGGAGATCACCACGGCGACGCCGCGGGCGCTGAGCACGTCCGCGAGCTGCGCGGTCGGGTAGTCCTGCCAGGTCATGAAGCTCGCGCCGAGGGACATGTTCACCACGTCGACGCCGTCGACGGCGGCCTGCTCCATCGCCGCGAGGATCACGTCGGTGCTGCTGGAGCCCTCGCAGCCGAACACGCGATAGGACATCAGGTCGGCCCCGGGTGCGGCGCCCACCACCTCGCCGTCGGCGCCGATGATGCCCGCGACGTGGGTGCCGTGGCCCCCGCAGTCGTCGGGGTACTCGTCCGGGACGGGGTCCTCGCCGGTGCGCGAGTCGTAGTCGTCGCCGACGAAGTCGTATCCGCCGACCACCCGATCGTTCGGGAAGTCGGCCTGCTCGTCGTCCACGCCGGAGCCGCCGAGGTCGGGGCTGTTGTAGTCGATGCCGGAGTCGATCACCGCGACGGTGACGCCCTCGCCGGTCAGGCCGTCGACCCGCTGGACCTGGTCGACGCCGGTCATGGCGTTGCCGACCACGTCGTTCGGCTCCACCTCCCCGGGCCCGGGCAGGGGCACCTCGAGCACCGGGTACACGGCGGTGACGCCCGGGAGGGCGCGGAGCCGGTCCACGTCGACGTCCTCCATGGCGACGGTCATGCCGTTCCAGCCGGAGACGAAGGTCTCCTCGACCTGGAGCTCGATCTGCTCGGACTCGGCCCGCTGCCGGACCCGCTCCTGGGACTGCGTGTTGTCGGCGGAGCTGCCGCCCCGGAGCACGGGCTCGCCCTCGACCTCCACCAGCCAGCGGCCCGGGATCGTGGTCTCGTCGGCGTCGAGGACGTCGGTCGGGGTGGGCGCGTCGACGCCGAATCCCGACGCGGTGCCGAGCAGCTCGGGGCCGTCGCCGTCGGCGAGCGCCGGTGGGGCGACCAGGAGCCCGGCGACCAGCGCCGCACCGGCCGTGGCCGCGATCGCACCGCGAGGTCTGGGCAGGTCAGAACGGTTGAAGTGCATCGTTGCAGTCCTCCGAGGGGATGGGACGGAGGGTGTGCCGCGCCTCATCGCGCCCGGGGAGACCGGTGCACACCGCCGCTGAGCATTCCACCACGGATCGGGCCGCGCCGGGCCGGGTCCGCCGAATCCGTGCCGCGGGACGGGCGGGGACGAGCGGTGGGGTGACGCCACGAGGCGCGCCGCGTCCCGGAGGTGCCGTATACGCTCGCTGCGTGGACCTTCCCGCCGACCCCCTCGTGTCCCGCGCCACGGCATGGACGCGCAGGCTGGTCCCCGTCCTGCTGGCCGCGCTCGCGACCCTCGCCTACGGGATGCTGGGCACCCAGCAGTTCCGCAACCTCGTTGCCCGGTCCTGGGACCTGGGGATCTTCACTCAGCTCGTGCGCGCCTACGGGGAGCTGCGCGCTCCGATCGTCCCCATCAAGGGCGACGACGTGAATCTGCTGGGCGACCACTTCCACCCTCTGCTGGCGGTCCTGGCACCGGTGTGGTGGGTGTGGCCCTCCGGGGAGGCGCTGCTGTGGGCGCAGGCGCTGCTGTTCGGCCTCTCCGCGATCCCGCTGACCCGCCTGGCGATCGACCGGCTGGGGCCGGGCCTCGGCTCCCTCGCCGGCGGCGCCTACGTGTTCTCCTTCGGGATGCAGTCCGCTGCCTCGGTGCAGTTCCACGAGATCGCCCTCGCCGTCCCGCTGCTGGCGCTGTCGCTCACGGCCCTGCTGCGCGGGAAGGTGCGCGTCGCCGTGCTCTGGGCGGCACCGCTGGTGCTGGTCAAGGAGGATCTGGGGCTCACCGTCGCACTGCTGGGAGGGCTGATCGCACTGCAGCACCGCGACCGTCGCCGCGAGGGCATCGCCCTGGCCGCCTGGGGCGCGCTGTGGTTCGTGCTCTCGACGTTCGTGATCCTGCCGCTGCTGAACACCGGTGGGCAGTACGACTACACGGACAACCTCGGTTCGCCGCTCGAGGTGTTCTGGCCACCGGTCAAATGGATCACCGTGCTGATGCTGCTGCTGATGGCCGGCGTGATCGGCGGCCGCTCGCCGCTGATCTGGCTGATGGTGCCCACCCTCGCCTGGCGCTTCACCGGCACGGTCGAGTTCTACTGGGACTGGTACTGGCACTACAACGCGGTGCTGATGCCGATCGCGCTGGCCGCGATGCTGGACGCCCTCGGGGACCGCCGCACCGGGCGCGCGACCTCGTGGTGGCGCGCCGACGCGCCGCGGCCGGTGCGGCGGATCCGGGTCACCGCCGTCGCCGCGACCGCCGCGGTGACCCTCGTGCTGGGACCGGCGATGCCGGTGCTGGACGTGCTGCGCCCGAGCCGCTGGGAGCCGACATGGCGGGCCGAGCCCGCAGCGGCGGCGCTCGCGGCGGTGCCCGACGGCGCGGTGCTCGCCGTCGACATCACGCTCATGGCCCAGGCCGTGCCCGATCACGACGTGCAGTGGATCCACGGTCCCAACGAGCGGGTGCCGGACTGCGTGCTGGGTGACCGCTACGCCTTCTCCTGGGCCGACGCCCCGCCGCAGGACCTCGAGCTCTGGGCGGAGCAGGAATGGGGCGTCGACTACCGAACGCAGTTCGAGGACGGCGGCTTCACGGTGGTGTGCCGGGCCTGAGGCGCGCACCGGACGTCCCGCCGGCACCGGACCGTCCCGCTCACACCGGATCGGCGCGCTCGCTCGGGGGCCGGCGACCGCGGTGCGGGCGGGGATCGACCTGGGCCTTCTCCCGCTGGGCCCGCTCGCGTTCGGCCCGCGCGGACTCCAGGCGCAGGCGCCAGGGTGAGAACCTCTCCGCGGCGAGCGCGATCTGCAGACCACGGGACAGGGCCAGGTCCGTCGCCGAGGCGGGCAGCGCCGCGAGCTCCCGGGCCCTCTCCGGCAGCCGGTGCGCGGTCCCGCAGGCGCTCCAGCGCGCGGCGACCTGGAGGATCCGGCTGCGGGTGTCGAGGATCGAATGGCGAGCGCCGGGGATCTCCAGCAGATGCGCGCCGGGGATCCGCTCGGCGAGCTCGCGGGCGATCCGCGGCGGGGAGACCAGGTCCTGGCTGCCGGTGAGCACGAGCGTCGGTGCCGTGATCGCGGGAGCCAGCCGGTGCAGGTCCAGCACCTCCCCGGCGAAGGGCGGCACCGCACGGGCCTGCGCGCCCACCAGACGCAGCGGATCCAGGGGGCCGCCGTCGGCATGGTGACCGCTGCCCAGCTCGGTGTGGAGGATGCGGGCGGTGAGATCGTGCTCGATGACGTACGGGGTGGACTGCAGCCAGGACTGGTTCAGCACCTGCCGCACGCTGGTCCACGTCAGGCTGCCTCGTCCCACGGCGAGCAGGTCGACCAGATCGCGCACGGCCTCCGGCCCTCCGTGCTCGTGGACCGCGAGGATCACCGCGCCGGCCCGTTCGGCGTCGACCGTTCCCTCCCCTGCGAGGCGGCGCAGCACCCGTGCGGTGGTCGAGGTCGAGGGGTCGGTGCCGTCCCAGTAGAGATCGCGGAGGGTCTGTTGGGCGATGGCCTCGTCCTGCGCGCTGGTCAGCGGCGAGTCCAGCACGAGCGAGTGCACGCGCTCGGGGTGGAAGATCGCGAGCACCTGCGCGAGATAGCCGCCGTAGCCGCTGCCCACCACGGCCGCCTGCGACACCCGGGCGTGGTCGAGCACGGCGACGAGGTCGTCCACCACCTCGCGCAGGGTCATCGCATGGGCGGGCAGGTCCCGCCCCTCGGAGTCCAGGCGGGAGAGCCCCACCCCGCGGTGCTCCATCATGAGCACGTCGAGGCCGCGTCCGGCCAGGCTGCGGCGCAGCACGTCGTAGGGCAGGACGGAGGCCCGAGCAGGCCCGTCGGGGAGGAGCAGCACCGGCACCTGCGGCGCGGCGGTGGGACCGGCGGGCTCGCTCTCGGCGGGCAGGCGCACGGGCCGAGAGGATCGTCGCGGGACGGTGCGCGCGTAGCGCAGGGGGAACAGCCGGGGGTCCTCGGCGGAGAACTCCCGGTAGACCGTCATCAGGTCGTTGCGCAGCTGCAGCAGGTCGTCCTGGGCAGGGCGATCGAACAGCTCCGTGGCCCGTGGCAGGGGGGTGGAGCGCGGCACGGGGGCGGCCCTCACTCCCCTGTCCGACCGTCCAGGAGCTCGACCAGGATGTCGAGCTGGCCCGCGTGCCGTGCCGTCTCCTCGACCATGTGGGCCAGCACCCAGCGCACGGAGCGCACCTCTCCCCCGCCGTGCAGCTCCTCCTCGGGCTCGCGGCCCCTGAGCTGGTCCCGCGACTGCTCGGTCGCGGCGCGGTAGTCCGCGAGCGCCTCGTCCAGCCGGGCTCCGGCGGGCACCGCCCATTCCGCGGACGCGTCGTGCCCGTCGGACCAGCGGTAGCCGACGTCCTCGAGCGGGACCCCGCCGAGGACCTCCCGAAACCAGTGCCGCTCGGTGTCGGCGAGATGCCGGATCATCCCGGTCACCGTCGTCTCGGAGCCGACCAGGCGCCGTGCGGCCTGCGTGTCGTCGAGCCCCGAGGCCTTGCGCGCCACGGTCGCGCGCAGGAAGTCGAGGAATCCCTCGAGGGTCTCGACCTCTCCGGCCAGCAGCGGCGGCTCCGGGCGCCCGTCGCCGTCCGCCGTGCCCTTCGCTCCGGCCTGTCCGGCCTGCTCCGCCTGCTCGGCCTCGGCGAGCTCCCGCTGCTCGGCGGCGAGCCGGTCCACGAGGGCGTCCAGGCCCTCTCCTGCTCCGTCACCTCCTCCGTCACCGGCTCCGTCACCGGCCCCGCCGGGGGCGCTCACGAGTCGGTCCCGATCGTGGCCCACAGGAAGGCGTACATGAGCGCCGACATCCGGGCGGCCTGCTCGTTGTTCGCCGCACCGCCGTGCCCGCCCTCGATGTTCTCCCAGTAGCGCACGTCGGCCCCGAGGGACTCCATGGCCGCGGTGAACTTGCGAGCGTGCCCGGGATGGACGCGGTCGTCCCGGGTGGAGGTGAGCACGAAGGTGGGCGGGTAGGTCGCCGCCCGCTCCTCGGCCAGCAGGTGGTACGGGCTGAAGGTGCGGATGAACTCCCAGTCCTCGGTGTCGGGGTCCCCGTACTCGGCCATCCAGGAGTGCCCGGCCAGAAGGTGGCTGTAGCGCTTCATGTCCAGCAGCGGGACCTGGATGATCACCGCCCCGAACAGCTCCGGGTACTGCGTGACCATGTTGCCGGTGAGCAGCCCGCCGTTGGAGCCGCCGCGCACCGCGAGGTGGTCGCGGTCGGTGACGCCGCGCTCGACGAGGTCCCGCGCGACGGAGGAGAAGTCCTCGTAGGCCCGGTGACGGTTCTCCTTCAGCGCCGCCTGGTGCCAGCGCGGTCCGTACTCGCCGCCGCCGCGGATGTTGGCCAGCACGTACGTGCCCCCGCGCTCGAGCCAGGCCTTGCCGATCGCACCGAGGTAGGACGGGGTCAGGGAGATCTCGAAGCCTCCGTAGCCGTACAGCAGGGTCGGGCGGGGTGCCTCGGCGTCCTGTCCCTCCGTCTCCAGACGGGAGATCTCGAAGTAGGGGATGCGGGTGCCGTCGTCGCTGGTCGCGAAGTGCTGGCTGACGTCGAGCCCCTCGGCGTCGAAGCGCGCCGGAGCGGACTTGACGACCTCGAGCTCCCCCGCCTCGCCGCCCTCGGCCACCTCGGAGAGGTCCCCGAGGTGGAGAGTGGTGGGTTCGATGAAGTCGGTGACGGTCACCCAGATCTCGTCGCTGACGTCCGCGTCCACCGCGGAGACGCCGATCGCGCCGCGCAGCTCCGGGTACAGGTCCTGACGCACCCAGTCGCCGTGCTCGTCGCGGGTGTGCACCTCGAGGCGGTGCACCACGTCCTCGAGGATCGAGAGCACCACGGCGGTGCGGGTGATCGTCATGTCCGCCAGCGAGGTGGTCTCCGTCGGCTCGAACAGCAGGTGCAGCTCGGGCTCCCCCTCCTGGAAGCGGGCGAAGTCGCCGACCACGAGGGACCCGGCCGGGTAGAGGGACTCGCCCACCTCCCAGTCGCTGCGCGGGGAGAAGATGCCGAGCTCGCGATGGGCGGTGGCGTCGAGGTCCGAGGGGACGTCGACCGTGGTGAGGGCGGCCGGTCGCTGCGAGCGGTCGACGACGTGGATCGTGTTGTCGTAGAAGGCGTGCGCCTCGATCACCCAGTCCCGCTCCCAGCCGGGGGTGGAGTCGTGGGCGGCGAAGACGGCCATGTCGTGCTCGGCCACCTCGTGCACGAGCTCCGCGTCCGCCAGCGCGGTGCCGCGGCGCCAGATCCGGGCCTGGCGCGCATAGCCGGAGCTGGTCGTGGTGCCCTCGCCGAAGTCGGTGCAGGCCCAGACGGTGTCCTCGTCGATCCAGCCCAGGGACCCCTTCGCCTCGGGGCGCTCGAAGCCGCCCTCGGCGGCGGGCACGAAATCGAGGGTCTCGAGGTCGAACTCCCGCGTCACGTCCGCGTCGGAGCCGCCGTGGGAGAGGTCGACCAGCGCGAGGCGGTAGGGCTCGCCGTCCTCGGCGCCGACGGGGCGCAGCAGGCGGGCGCCGTGCCACACCCAGTCCTCCCCCTCGGCCTCGTTGAGCGCGTCGACGTCCAGCAGGATCTCCCACTCGGGCTCGTCGGTGCGATAGGACTCCAGGGTGGTGCGGCGCCACAGCCCGCGCTCGTGGTCGGCGTCGGTCCAGAAGTTGTAGAGGTGCTCCCCGCGCTTGACCACACCGGGGATGCGGTCCTTGGCGTCGAGGATCTCGCGGATGTCGCGCTGCAGGGTCGCGGCCAGTCCCCCGCCCTCGGCGGCCGACGAGCCGGCGGTCGACGAGCCGGCGGCCGACGGGTCGGGGATCGCGTCGAGCGCCGCCTCCGCCCTCGCGTTGCGCTCGCGCACCCAGTCCAGGGCGTCCTCGCCCGTGACCTCCTCGAGCCACTGATGGGGGTCGGAGCCGCCGTCCGCGGCCGGGAGCCGCGCACCGGTGCCGGGCGGGGCATCGCGATCGCGCGCGGCGTCCTGCTCGTTCCCGTCCTGCGGGGTCTCGGGCTGCGAGGGCTCGGGCTGCGGGGCGGTAGCGGTCATCGGTTCTCCTGGTCGAAGGTGGTGAAGTCGGCGAGAGTGCGCTTCCAGGCGGCCTTCCAGACCTCACGGCCCTCGGCGGTCTCGATCCCCTTGTGCTCGATGCCGAGGGTGCTGCGCGCCTCGTCCTTGGCGGTGACGTTCACCGAGACGCGGGTCCCGTCGCTCGCGGCGGCGCGCCAGTACCGCCATGACGCGGTGTCGCTGAGGGAGGGGTCCTCGAGCCCCAGCTCCTCACGGCGCACGTCGGTCATGAACGCGTCCCAGCGGTCCCGCACGGCGCCCATGTCCCCGGGCACGGTGCGGGAGGCGGAGGCGGAGAAGTCCCCCTCGCAGCTCTGCCCCACCACACGGCGCCCGATGACCTGCTCGTAGGCGACGGTCACTCCCTGCGCCCACCACTCGCCGATCGTCCAGCGCTCGGGCAGCATCCGGGCGATCGCGGCGTGGTCCAGATCCCGGCCGCCGGCCTCGTCGATACGCTCGGTCCAGGTGGCCAGCGGCGTCCCCGTTTCGGACTCGATCCGTGCGGCGTGGGGATGCTCCTGAGGAGCGATCTCGGTGCTCATGGCACCACCCTACGGCGCGCGGGGCGGGGCGGGTCGCCCCTCGGCACAACCCGTCGGCCCCGTGGAACACTGGCCGCATGCGACGTCGTCATCTGCTGGCCCTGGCCCCCGTGGCCGCCCTGGCCGCCTGCACCGCCGAGGACCCCTCCCCGGGCACCGGGGGCGAGGACGGCGGCGACTCCCCGGGCGGCGGGTCCGACGACGGCGGCACCGGCCAGGAGCCGACGGAGGAGCCGACCTCCGAGCCCACCACCGAGCCGCCGGGCCCGGCGGAGCTGCTGCTGGAGGACCTCTCCCCGCGCGAGCTCGCCGGTCAGCTGGTGCTGGTGGGGGTCGCGGCCGGCAGCGAGATCCCCCGGGAGATCCTCGCCGACCACCACGCCGGCGGGATCTTCCTGCTGCAGGTCTGGGAGAGCGCCGCGGAGGTCGAGCGCACGGTCGCCGCCGCCGCGGAGCTCTCCCGCGCGGACCTGCCGCCCCTGATCGCCGTCGACCAGGAGGGCGGACAGGTGCGGATGCTGCGCGGGGACGCGGCCCGCCGGACCCCGTCGGCCGAGGAGCTCGGCGCCCAGGGCCCGGACGCGGTCGCGGAGGCGTACACCTCGATCGGCGAGGATCTCGCCGCCCGCGGCATCCAGGTGGCGCTCTCCCCGGTCGCGGACGTGGTCGACCCCGAGCTCGGCGGCGCCAACGAGCCCGTCGGCGGACTGGACCGCGGCTTCGGCACCGAGCCCCGGGAGGTCGGGGAGTGCGTCGCCGCCGCGACCGAGGCGCTCGCCGCTCAGGGCGTCGGCGCGACCCTGAAGCACTTCCCCGGACTGGGTCGGGTCGAGCAGAACACGGATTTCTCCGCCGAGGGCATCGAGGACCCCGTCACCGGGATGGAGGACCCCTTCCTGGAGTCCTTCCGGGCGGGGATCGAGGCCGGGGCGGACCTGGTGATGATGTCCTCGGCGATCTATCCCGAGCTCGAGCCCGAGGTCCCCGCGATGTTCTCGGCCGCCGCGATCCAGGACCTGCTGCGCGAGCGGCTCGGCTTCGACGGCCTCGTGGTCACCGACGACGTCGGTGCCGCGAAGGCCGTCGCCGACGTCCCGGTGGCCGAGCGCGCCACGCGACTGCTCGAGGCCGGCGGGGACGTGGTCCTCACGGCCGACGCCTCGCTCACGGGCGAGATGGTCGACGCCATCGAGGCGTGGGCGGAGCAGGGCGCCGAGCAGGAGGAGCGGGTCCGGGAGTCGGCGGGCCGGATGCTCGCGCTCAAGGAACGACTGGGGCTGCTCGAGGGGTGAGGGCGCGGCGGGCGAGGGCGCGGCGGGCGAGGGCGCGGCGGGCGGAGGCTACCGGTCGAGCGTGATGAGGTGGTTCAGCGGCCTCAGGCCGCCGTCCGTCCGCGCGATCCGCCAGTCCTGCGCGTTCTCGGCCGCGCTCGCGACGAACTCGCGGGCCGAGGCGACGATGGTGACCATGTCGTCCTCGTCGCCGGCCTCCCCGATCTCGCCCAGCTCCCCGGCACGGTCGAACTCGGCGATGCGGGCGAGCTGCGCCGCGACCGCCGCCGAGAGCGTCGTGCCCGCCCCGCGCACGCGGCGGCCCGGGTCCCGCTCGCCGCGCAGCAGATCGGTGCCGCTCTCGTGGACCAGGACGTCGACGACGTCCTCCCCCGCGAGCCGTCCGCCCGTGATCAGCACGGCACGGGGACCCCTCGCCTGCAGGGCGAGGCCCTGCTCCCGCATCTCCTCGATCGAGGTCGCGAGGGGACGGCCCAGCAGCTGCGCCGACTCCGCCATGTTCGCCGTGACCACATCCGCCAGCGGCAGCAGCTTCTCGCCGAGCGCCCGCGCCCCCTCGGCCGTGATCAGCGCCGAGCCGTCGGCGCCGACCATCACCGGGTCCAGCACGATGCGGCCCAGGCGTGCGCGGTGCTCGCGCACCGCCCCGGCGACGGCGTCGACCACCGCCGCGCTGCCCAGGGCGCCGATCTTGGTGACGTCGATGAGCAGGTCCGCGGCGACGGCGTCGATCTGCCCGCGCACCACCTCCGCCGGCAGCGGGTGCGTCCCGCGCACCCCCTGATCGGTGACGGTGGTGATCATGCTGACCGCGGTCGCTCCGTAGGTGCCCAGCGCCGTGAACGTCTTGAGGTCCGCCTGGATGCCGGCGGCGCCGTCGGACTCCGAGCCGGCGATGGTCAGGACCAGGGGCGGGCGCATGCGTTCTCCATCGTCGAGGGGTCCGGGCTCCGGAAACGGGCCCTGCAGGGCCCGTCGGCCGCCGGAGTCGTCCCGGCGTCGGGACTGCTCCGTGAGCGGAGAGTACCAATCGCACCTGGCATCTCTATCCTGGTCCCGGTGGCATCCGCCGGGCGTGCGAGAATCTCCCGGGGGACGAGCACGGGCAGCGACGGCGGGGACGGTCCCGCGGCGCCGGGGAGGTGACGATGAGTCGGTCGGGTGACCAGCAGCGGTCGAAGGACTCCGGCCTGCCCGATTTCTCCTCCGGAGGCCCCGCGAACGACGGCGACCTGCCCTCCTTCGGCGACGAGGCCCAGGCGGTGACCCTCGGGGAGCCGAGCGAGCGGGCGGTGCGCCGCACCCGTGTCACCATGCTCGCGGTGATCGGCGGCGCGGTGGTGGTGCTGGCCGTGATCGCCCTGGTCCTCTCCCAGACGGTCTTCCGCTCCGTGCTCGAGGACCCTCCCCCCACCGCTTATCAGACCGGTCCCCGCTCGGCCGAGGGCCAGTCGGAGTACGTGCCCGATCCCGAGGACCCGGACATCGCGCCTCCCCCGCCGATCTTCACCCAGGCTCCCACCACCGAGTGCACGGTGCCGGGCAACACCGCGCCCCAGCAGCCCTCGGCACCGGACAGGGTCCGCGGGGGCGGGCTCGAGTACACCAATCCCGAGGGCTGGGGGGACGGCTGGTCCGCCCGCG
Organism: Brachybacterium sp. AOP43-C2-M15; assembly: GCF_052446295.1. Classification (NCBI taxonomy): domain Bacteria; kingdom Bacillati; phylum Actinomycetota; class Actinomycetes; order Micrococcales; family Dermabacteraceae; genus Brachybacterium; species Brachybacterium sp. AOP43-C2-M15. The sequence continues at coordinate 175,916 of NZ_JBQSWB010000009.1, read as the reverse complement.
CGCTGCCCTATCTCACCGAGATCGGCGCCGAGTCCCGCCTGGTCGAGGGGTTCTGGTACAGCGTGGTCAACCTCGGCCGGGTCAGCTTCCCCGAGGAGGAGGGCGGATTCCCCGGCCTCGAGCCCGCGGCCGTCGCGATCTTCCAGTGCTACGCCACCACCTCGGGCGTCATCGAGACCTTCGGCGAGAACCCCGACGTCACCGACTACCGCTCCGAGGCGACGACGGTGGACGGGACGGCCGCCTGGATCGTCCAGGCCACCTACCACTTCGAGGACTCCGCGCAGCTGGAGACCTCGAGCGCCTCGGTGGTCACCTCGATCGTGGTGGACACCCCGGAGGGGCCCAGCGCCCTGGCGAGCGACGTCGCCGCCGATCAGCCCGACCACGCCCAGAACCTCGAGGACATCATCGCGAGCCTCGACGTCGTCGAGTGACGACCAGACCGTCGCCGACGACCAGACCGTCACAGGAGCCGCCGTGCACACCGGACCGCAGCCGCAGTACCCCCTGACGCAGCAGCAGCAGCCCTCCGCCTCCGGCGGCCGCGGCACCGCCCTGCTCATCGGCGGCATCGCCTTCGCGATCGTGTTCCTGCTGATCGTCGGGGGGACGGTGGGCTATCTGGTGCTGCGACCGGGAGGGACCGGCGGCGGCGTCGCCTCCCCGAGCACGGACACGACCGCGCCGGAGGATCCCGAGGCGACGGACCCCGAGGCGACGGACCCGTCGGAGTCCCCGACCCCCACCGACGTCGAGGAGGAGCGCTGCTGGAGCCCCGACAGCCAGGAACGCACCTCCTCCAACCCTTCGGGCAAGCTGCGCGGCGGCGGGCTGCAGTTCATCCCCCCGTCGATCTACGACGGTCGCAGTTCGCCCATGGGCCTGTCCCACGCGAACGACACGCAGGGGGCGCAGGCCCTCGTCGAGGACACCTGGTACTCCACGATCGCCGTGGGAGCGGTCGAATGGCAGCCGGGCATCGAGTACCCCGGCGCCGAGGTCGCCTCGCAGAAGATCGTGGACTGCTTCTTCTACGCGAGCATCTGGGGCGAGGCGAAGGGCCGCTCCCTGGACGACGAGATCACCGAGCCGGTGACGATCTCGGGCATGCCCGGCTATCGCACCACGGCGGTCGTGAACTTCTCCTCCTCACCGCTGGAGAAGACCTCCGCCACCGAGCTGGTGGTGGTCGTGATCGACACCCCGCAGGGGCCCAGCGTGTTCGTCACCGAGACGGCCGTCGGCGTCACCGAGCACGAGCAGGCCGCGGACGAGGCCTACGAGTCGCTGACCGGGTACTCCTGAGCCCGGCCGCGAACGGCCCTCACACCACGGCGGAGGCGAGGCGGCAGAGGTTGTCCAGCACGTGCACGGCGCGGGGCCGCTTCTCCCACTCCTCGAGCGTGAGCTCCCGGCTGGCGGCGCGATAGGAGCTCTCGACCTCGCGGATCTTCTCCATGAAGTCGGTGCCGCCGATCATCAGGGAGCACTCCATCTGCAGCAGGAACGAGCGGATGTCCATGTTCGAGGAGCCGACCACGCTCACCGAGTCGTCGATGGTCACGTGCTTGGCATGGAGGATCGTCGGGGAGCGGTAGAGCCAGATCCTCACCCCGGCCTCCAGCAGCACCGTGTAGTACGAGCGCTGCGCGTGGAAGACCAGGAACTGGTCGCCGATCTCGGAGACGAACAGCTCCACCTCCACGCCGCGCCGCGCCGCGGTGACGAGGGCCGCGAGCATGGACTCCTCCGGCACGAAGTACGGCGAGACGGCCACGATGCGGCGCGTGGCCGAGTAGAACAGCTGGTTGAACAGCGCCAGGTTGTTCTCCGCGACGAAGCCCGGCCCGCTGGGGACCAGCTGGCACTCGTAGCTGCCGGAGGTGTCCGGTGAGGGGCGCACCAGCGTCGGCTCGGGGAGCATCTCCCCGGACTCGTAGTACCAGTCGGTGGCGAACAGCAGGTTCAGCTCGGAGACGATGGGGCCGCGGAAGCGCGCCATCGTCTCCTGCCAGTGCAGCCCGCGGCGGATGTTGGAGGGCTTGTCGTAGTGCGAGGCGATCATGTTCTGGCTGCCCATCCAGCCGATCTCGCCGTCGACGATCACCATCTTGCGGTGGTTGCGGAGGTCAGGGCGCTGGAAGGCGCCGTCGCGGAAGAGCCGGATCGGCATCATGGGGGCGTGCTCGATGCCGTGGGCGTCGAGCTTGCGCCGCATGGCCCGGTACTGCTTCCCGTGGCTGGCCGCGCCCCAGTGGTCGTACAGGACCCGCACTCTCACGCCCGCGTCGGCCCGCTCGCCGAGGGCCTCGAAGAAGTCCTCGGTGGTCTCGTCGAGGCCCATGATGTAGAAGAGCACGTGCACGGAGTCGTGCGCGGTGCGGATGTCGGCCGCCATCCGTGCGATCGAGGTCTCGTAGTCGATCTCCAGGTCCGCGGAGTTGTTGCCGGTCAGGGGGAAGGCGCCGAGCTCCCGGTTCAGGCGCACCGCCGACTGCAGCCAGCTGGGGACGTCCTCGTCGAGCTCGCTGTCGGGGATGGCGTGGGCGCGCACCCGCATCAGGCGGTTGACGAGCCTCTGCTTCTCGAGGCGTCGCCGTGGCAGCTGGGACCTGCCCAGAAGCAGGAACAGCGGGAAGCCCACCAGGGGGAACACCATGATCGCCAGCAGCCAGGCGATCGCCGAGCCCGGGCGGCGCTTGCGGGGCACCACGATGAGGCTCACGAGCCGCAGCACGATGTCCAGCGCCCAGTAGAGATAGGTGATCACGAGGGCGCCGTGGTCGAGCACCCATTGCCACAGGTCCGCCATCGACCTTCCTCTCACCGGGGATGCGGAACGGCGGGCCCCCGGAGGGACCCGCCGTTCAGCATACGTGCGTGCGTGCTGCCGACCGTGCTCCGCCCCGCGGTGCGGGCCGGGGCCGCGGGACCGGTCAGTCGCCGCCGCGCAGGATCATCAGGATGCGCAGCACCTCGATGTACAGCCACACCATGGTGACCGCGACGCCGAAGGCGAGGCGCCAGGCGTACTTGCGCGGCACCCCGGCCTCGAGGGAGTGCTTGACGTCCTCGAAGTCCATGACCAGCGAGTAGGAGGCCATCACGATGGCGAGGCCGCCGATCGCGAGGCCGACCCAGCCCTCGCGCAGGCTCTGGCCCGTCATCAGCATGACGCCGATGTTCGCGAGTCCGAAGATCAGGTAGGCGACCATCGCGACCATGAAGATCTTGGTCAGCAGCGGCGAGGTGCGCAGGATGCCGAAGCGGAACAGCACCAGCACGGTGACGGCGACCGTGAGCGTGCCCACCACGGCCTGCATCGCGATGCCGGGGTAGATGTACTCCATGGTCCCGCTGATGCCGCCGAGGAAGAGACCCTCGAACACGGCATAGGCGACCACCGCGATCGGCGAGGGCTGCTTCTTGAAGATGTTCACCAGCGCGGCGACGAGACCGCCGATCACGCCGATGAAGGTCGCGGCGCCCGCGATGGCGAGCCCGGCCTGCGCCCCCTCGTCGCCGGCGACCAGCGCGAGCCCGTAGGGCAGCATCGCGACGGCGAAGCCGACCACGACGATGATGCCGAGGGTCGCGGTGATCGCGTTCAGCGCGTCGCGGAGGGTCATGCGGCCGGTGTCGTGACCGGTCGCGGACGGGCGGGCGTACATCGCCTCCAGCTGGTCGTCGCCCTGCCGGCCCGTGGCCTGCTGGTCGAAGCCGGAGGACCACTGGGTGTTCTGGGCGGGGGCGGCCGTCGCCTGCTGGCCGAAGCGGGGGGCGTTGTAGTTCGCGCCACCCTGGACGGCCTGGTCGCGGCCGAACACGATGTTGTGGCGTGCCATGGTGCTCCTCACGTGGGATCAGATGGGTCGACGCGGGACGCCATGGTGCTCCCGTCGGACCGACCCGGCCATGATACCGACGGATCCCGGGATCGAGCTGGACGGACGCTCCGCCGTCAGCGAAGCACGCTCAGAGGACAGCGGCCTCGAGCGCCTGGTCGAGGTCGGCGATCAGATCCGCCGCGTCCTCGATCCCCGCGCTCAGGCGCAGCAGCTCGTCGGAGATGCCGGCGTTCGCCCGCGCCTCGGGGGTCATCGCCTCATGCGTCATGGTGGCGGGGCGGCAGATCAAGGACTCGACCCCGCCGAGGCTCACCGCATAGGCCGGGTAGCGCAGCGCCTGCAGGAAGGCGACACGGTCCAGCCCCTCGGCGAGCTCGAAGGAGAGCACGGCCCCCGGGCCCGAGGCCTGGGAGGCGTGGATCCTCGCCTCCTCCTCGCTGTACGAGCCGGGGAAGTGGACCCGGGCGACGTCCTCCCGCGTGCGCAGGTGCGCGACGATCCGCTCGGCGTTGGCCTGCTGACGCTCGAGCCGCAGCGGGAGGGTCTTGATCGCCTGGATCAGGCGGAAGGAGTCCAGCGGCGCGAGAACCCCGCCCTGCGCCTTCTGCGCGAGGGCGAAGGCCTCCGCGAGCCGGGCGTCGTTCGTGGTGATGGTCCCGGCCAGCAGGTCCGAGTGCCCGGCGAGGTACTTGGTGGCGGACTGCACGACCACGTCGACCCCGAGCTCGAGGGGGCGCTGCAGCACGGGGGTCATGAAGGTGTTGTCCACGATCACCAGGGCGTCGTGGCGGTGCGCGAGCTCGACGATGCGGCGCAGGTCGGTGATCCGCAGGGTCGGGTTCGCGGGCGTCTCGACGAACACCGCCCGGGTGCTGGGCGTGAAGTCCTCGTCGGTGAGGGCGCCGAGGTCGTCCACGAAGCGCCCGGTGACCCCGCGGCCCGGCAGCACCAGGTCCACGAAGCGGTAGGTGCCGCCGTAGACGCTCGCCGGCAGCAGCACCTCGTCGCCGACAACCAGGGTCGACAGGGAGGCGGCGGTCGCGGCCATGCCGGAGGCGAAGGCGAAGCCGTGCTCCGCGCCGTCGAGCGCGGCGAGCACCGTCTCGAGCTGGGCCCGGGTGGGGTTCGAGCCGCGCTGGTAGGCGTACGCGCCGTCCTCGGTGGCCCGGTCGAGCTCGAAGGTCGAGGCCAGGTGCACCGGCGGGACCACGGCCCCGTGCTCGAAGTCCCTCAGGGTGTGCACGGCGGCGGTCTGGATGTGCACGGATGCTCCTCGTGTGCGCGGCGATCGGATCCTCGCCACTGTAGGTCGCACGGCCCTCGCTCCCGCAGGCGGATGTCGGTATGTGACGCGCCGCCCGGGGCCGACGGATCAGGAGCCGACGGGCACCGGGATCCCTCCGGTGCGGCTCGAGGCGCCCTCGACCTGCTCGACCTGCTCAGTCTGCTCGGCCTGCTCAGTCTGCTCAGTCTGCTCGACCTGCTCAGTCTGCTCGGCGGCGCTCTCGGCCTGCTCCGTCACGACCACCGGGATCGAGCCGGTGTAGGTGCTCTCGTGCTCGCGCAGCACCGCGAGGGTACGGGCGGCCCGCAGGCGCAGCCCCAGCAGCGTCCCGATGACCAGCAGGAAGCCGGTGCTCGCGAGAGCGATGGCGACCAGCATCGGTGCCCGGTAGCCGAGCCCGCCGGCGATCACGGCACCGCCGAGGGCCGCGCCGAGGGCGTTGGCGACGTTGAACGCCGCCTGGTTGAGCGAGGCGCCGAGCACCTCGGAGCGATGCGCCACGGAGATGAGCCAGGTCTGCAGCGCCGGACCGAGCGCGGAGCTCGCGACGTTGACGGCGAAGAAGCCGATCAGCAGCCCGGCCGGGGAGCCCTGCGAGCCGAGGAACAGACCGGCCAGGGCGGCGATGTACACCGGGAACCCGATCAGCAGGGTGCCGCGCAGCGAGATGTCGGTGACCACGCCGCCGAGCACGTTGCCGAGCGTCATGCCCAGCCCTGCGGCGGCCAGCACCCAGGGGACGAGCGCGGCGGTGCCGCCGGCGACCTGCGTGGTGATGTCGGCGACGTAGCTGAAGACGGCGAATCCACCCGCGAAGCCGGTGGCCGCGATGCCCATGATGAGCCAGAGCCGCACGCGGCGCAGCGCCACGATCTCATCGCGCGCCCGACGACCCGCGACGGCCTCCTGGGCCGGGACCGCCCAGCGCAGGGCGACCACGGTCACCAGGAAGAGGGCGGCGATGACGAGGTAGACGGAGCGCCATCCGGCGACCTGGCCGAGGGCGGTCATCAGCGGGACCCCGACGAGGTTGGCGAGGGTGAGTCCGGACAGCGCCACGGCCACTCCCTTGCCCTGGCTGCCCGGCCCCATCAGGGAGGCGGCGAGCAGGGAGGCGACGCCGAAGTAGGCGCCGTGCGGGACTCCGGCGAGGAAGCGCGCCAGGACGGTGAGCTCGAAGGTGGGCATCACCGCGGAGAGCGCGGTGCCGACGGCGAGCGCGACGGCCAGCCCGGTGATCATCGAGGTGCGGCTCCAGCGCACGGACAGCAGCGCGAGGGTGGGAGCGCCGACGACGACGCCGAGCGCGTAGGCGGTGATCAGCATCCCGGCGCGGGCGATGCCGGCGTCGGGGTCGGCCGCCATCTGCGCGGACAGCAGGCCGTCCGCGATGCCGGGCAGGAGGCCCATGGTGGCGAACTCGGAGGCGCCGATGCCGACGCCGCCGAGGGCGATGGCGGCCAGGGCGAGGGCGCGGCGGCGCGAGGAGATCTCGTGCGGGGCGCTGCGGGCGGGGGTGATCTGGGTCATCGCGGGTCCTCGACGGTCGGGAGCAGTGTCTGGAGGGCGTCATCGACCGGGCGACCAGAGTAAGCCAACGCTGTTGCGTTACGTCAAGGGGGAAGGCGGCAGCACTCGGGATCGCGGCGCTCGGAGCCTGCGCGGGGCACGCGCATCGAGAGGTCGCCGGGGGCGGGCGTGCGAGGATGAGCGCCGTGAGACCCACCGGACCTCTCGACCGCATGGCGGGCGCGCACGACGCCGCCGTGCTCGCCGTGGCACGGCGCGGGGAGCCGGTCGCACGCACCGGTCTCGCCGACGCCCTGCAGGTCACGCCGCAGGCGATCTCGAAGATCCTCTCCCGACTGATCGGCCGGGGACTGATGGCGGAGGCGGGATCGGTCTCCTCCGGACCCGGCAAGCCCACCACGCTGTACCGGATCGTGCCGACCTCTCGTCGCGCGATCGGGCTGCACCTGACGCGCTCGCGCCTGCACGGGGTCGTGACCGACCTCACCGGCGAGGTGCTGGAGCGCCGAGCGACGGAGGTCTCCGCCGCGCAGTCGGTGCCCGCCCTGATCGGGGCCCTGGCCGCCACCGCGCGCGAGCTCTCCCGTCACGGGGACGGCGAGCTGCTGGGCGTCGGCGTCGGCATGCCGGGGCCGGTCGACTCCGAGGAGGGCGTCGTGCTCGGCTCCTCCCCCACCGATGCCTGGCGCGGTGCGCCGATCCGGGACCTGCTGCTCGCGGAGCTCGGGATGCCGGTGCTCCTGGACCACGACTCCCGGGCGGCGCTGGTGGGCGAGAGCTGGTCGCAGCCCGGGCTGCTCGACAACGCCGCTCTGGTGCTGGCGGAGGAGGGTCTCGGCGCCGCGCTCCGCCTCGACGGCGCGATCGTGCGCGGTGCCCAGTCGCGCGCCGGCGAGGCGGGCCACATGGTGGTGCGGATGGGCGGCGAGCCGTGCCCGTGCGGCCGTCGGGGCTGCGCCCAGGCCGAGTACCTCGCCGCGCAGGGCGCCGGCGACCAGGAGTCCGCGGCGCAGGTCCTCGCGACCACGGTCCTGAACCTGGTGCGCCTGGTGGACGTGGACCGGGTGGTCCTGGGGGGACGGTCCGTCTACGCGCACCACCGGGCCACGATGGACGCGGTCCGCTCCGCGCTCGACGAGGGCCTGCGCACGGGGGCCCATAGGCATGTGGAGGTGCTGCTCTCCACCCGCGGCACCGACCTGATCGCCGCCGGCGCGGCCTGCGAGGTGCTCGAGCACGAGTACGGCCTGCCGACCATGCTCGTGCTGCCCGACGGGCGCTGAGCCCGCGCCGTCGGGCCGTGCCGACCGGGCCCGGGGCGCCGGGCCGGATCAGGCGGAGCGGGCACCGAAGATCGCGGAGCCGACGCGCACGATGGTCGCGCCCTCCTCGACGGCGATCTCGAGATCGCCGCTCATCCCCATCGAGAGCTCCGTGAGCTCGGGGGCGTCGAGCTGCTCCCGCACCTGGTCGCGCAGCGCGCGCAGCGCATGCAGGGAGGAGCGCACGGCCTCGGCATCCGTCGTGTTCGCGCCGATCGTCATCAGCCCGACCGGGCGCAGGGTCTCGCTCGCCCGCAGCCGCTCCACGAGGGGAGCGATCGCCTCGAGCGTGGGGGCGAAGCCGCCCTTGGACTCCTCCCCCGAGGTGTTGACCTGCACCAGCACGTCCCTGCGCAGGTCCGCCATCCCGGCCCGGCGCTCGAGCGCATCGGCGATGTCCGGGCGGTCCACGCTGTGGATCAGCTCCGCGAACGCCACCACGTCCCTGGCCTTGTTCGTCTGCAGACGGCCGATGAAGTGGCGCGGCACGCCGTTGTCCGCGAGCAGCGGATCGGAGTGCTTGGCGATCTCCTGGGCTCGGTTCTCCCCCACCGCGATCCGGCGGCCGCGGTCCCGCAGCAGGTCCACGGCGAGGGAGATCTCGGCCGGGGTGCGGGTCTTGGTGGCCAGCAGCACGGTGATCGCGCCGCCGTCACGGTCCGAGCGCTCGGCCGCAGCGTCCAGGCGTGCGAGCACGTCGTCGATCCGGGCGGCGAGCTCGGCGCGGAGGGCGGGTTCCGGGGTGGGGTGGTTGGCGGAGGAGGTCATGCCACCATTGTGGCCGACATCGAGCACGGACCGGCCGGTGCGCCCGACCACCGTTCCGCGGGACCTCTGACCGGTGCCCCCAGCGGGACTCGAACCCGCACTGTGCCGATTTTAAGTCGGCCGCCTCTGCCGATTGGGCTATGGGGGCGCTGCTCGGGAGCGGGCGCGGCACCGCACGGACGCCCGGCGGACGCCTCGCGGCCGCGTGGTGTCCCGGGCGGCGTGGCCACCCTATGCTGGAGGGCATCATGACCGCTGTGATCCGGTCCCTCGCGGACTCCCTGCGACGGTTCGGCGACGACCGCCTCGAGGCCCTGCTCGTCGCCCGACCGGATCTCGCCTCGCCCCTGCCCCGCGGGATCGGCCCGCTCGCCGCCCGCGCCGGGGGCGCCACCTCCGCCCGTCGGGCGCTCGAGGCCCTCACCCTGCCCGAGCTGCACCTGGTCGAGGCCCTCGCCGTCCTCGAGGACGGCGCCTCCCCCGCGCAGCTTGCCGCGGCCGTCTCCTCGGACCCCGCGACGATCGCCCCCGCCCTCGAACGGCTGATCACCCTCGCCGTGGTCTGGGGAGAGGACGAGCTGCACCTGATCCGTCCCCTGCGGGACGGGATGCGCGCTCCCGCCGGACTGGCCCCGGCCTCGGCCGACGATCCGTCCCCCGACGAGGCGCGGCGCCGGGTGGAGAGGGCGAGGGAGACCGTGCCCGAGGTGCTCGAGACGCTCGCCTGGGGACCGTGCGCGGTCACCGGCCGCGGGCGGCTCGCCGAGACGCTGCTGAGCGTCGGCATCGTGGTGGCCGACGGCGAGACCCTGCACATCCCCCGGCCCGTGCATCTCGCGCTCCGGGGAGGGCGGGTGCGCCGCACGCACATCGCCCACCGGCCCCTTCCCGCCGGCCCCGAGCTCACCGAGCGCATCCCCGGATCCCGCTCCGCCCAGGCCGTCGAGCGCGCCTTCGACGCGCTGCGGCTGCTGGGGACCGTCCGCAGCTTCGACGAGGACCCGCCCGGGGTGCTGCGCCGGGGCGGACTCCCGCAGCGTGACCTGCGCCGTCTCGCCGACCGGGCGGGCACCTCCGTCGTGGCCTACGCGACCGTTCTGCAGTCGGCCTGGCAGGCCGGACTGATCGGCCACGACGGCCAGGAATGGCACCCCACGAGGGACTGGGACGCGCACCGTCTGCTGAGCGCCGAGCAGCGGTGGGCGGAGCTGGCCCTCGCCTGGGCGCGGGGCCATCATCTCGCCGCGGTCGTCGGCACCCCGGACAGCAGCGGCACCGGCCGCTCGCTGCTCTCGGACCTCACCCGCCGCGACGGCGTGCGCACGCGGCGCAGCAGCGTGCTGCAGGCGCTGCGCACCGCCCCCGGGGTGGACGCCACCGAGGAGTCCCTGGCCGCCTCGCTCGCCTGGGCGTTCCCGCTCGTCCCGGGCGAGGTGATCCAGGAGGAGACCGCCGCCGTGCTGGTCGAGGGTCAGGCGCTCGGCCTGCTGGACGGCGGGGCCCTCACGGCGCTCGGGCACGAGATGGTCCTCGCCCTGGACGAGGAGATCACCACCGCGGACGCGCGCCTGGCCGCGGCGCTGCACGACGCCGCGCCCGCCCCGGTGGACGAGGTGCTGCTGGACGCCGACCTCAGCGTCGTGATCCCGGGCCGGCCCTCCGAGCGCCTGCTGCCGCTGCTGGACTGGACCGAGGTCGTCTCCCGCGGGGGTGCCCTCACCCTGCGCTTCACGACCTCGACCGTGCGCCGGGCCCTCGGGGACGGCCGCGACGGCGAGGCGCTGCTGGCACTGCTCGAGGGCGCCTCCCGCTCGCCCGTCCCGCAGTCGCTCACCTACCTGCTGCGCGACGAGCAGCGTCGCCACGGCCGGGTGCAGGTCTCCCGCGCCTCGACCGTGCTCACGGCGGAGGCCGAGGTGCTCGATCTGCTGCAGGTCGCGCCCGAGGCCGCGGCGCTCGGCCTGCACCGGCTGGCGCCCACCGTCGCGGTCACCCTCTCCGATCCGGGCTTCGCGCTGCAGGTGGCGCGCCAGGCCGGCCTCTCCCCGCAGGCGGTGGGCCCCGACGGCCGCCCCGTCGACGAGGAGCTCACCCACTCCCTGCACGGCGGTCCGGTGGAGCCGGACCTGGTGACCATCGACGGTCCGGAGCTGCGGGTCCCGGCCGAGGAGACGGTGGCGAGGATCCGCGCGGCGGAGGAGGGCGGCGCCGATCTGTCCGTCACCGATCGGCTGCTGGACGCGATCGCCCGGTCGAGCGAGATCCCGCTCGGGATCGTCGACGGTCGCGGCGGCGTCGTGGTCAAGCACGCGCAGCCGCTCTCCCTCGAGGGCGGTCGGCTGCGGGCTCGCGAGGCGGGCCGCGACGAGGAGTTCACGGTGCTGGTGCACCGGGTGACCCTCGGCTGAGACGACCCGGGGGGCATGGGGAGTGCTCCCCATGGCGGAACCCCACTGGCCTCGGGGTACTATTTTCGACGCCAGGAGCGGACCGACTTCAGCACCCGACCTGGGGCCCGGGACCACCCATTCCGGGGAATGATCATCAGGAAGAAGGGGATTCCCATGACCTCACCCACCTCGGGCTACGACATCGAAGGCATCAAGAAGAGGGCCCTCATCTGGACCATCGTCGGCTTCATCTGCGGCGGCGTCATCGCCGGCGTGCTCGGCCTGCTCGGCTACCTCAAGGCCGACCAGGAGCCGGAGACCGCGCAGAAGTTCACGAAGTGGGCCATGATCGTGACGATCATCGTCGTCGTGCTCTACGTGCTGATCTTCATCGGGAGCCTCGCGCTCGGCGTCTTCAGCGCCTCGATGTCGACCTACTGAGCGACAGCCTCAGCACAGCACGAAGCCCCGGACCGCGAGGTCCGGGGCTTCGTCGTCGATGGGAGGAGTCTCAGTCCTGCTTGGTCTCGCGACGGTCCTCGGACCACTCCACGTGGAAGGTGCCCTCGGCGTCGACGCGCTGGTAGGTGTGCGCGCCGAAGTAGTCGCGCTGGGCCTGGACCAGGGCGGCCGGGAGACGCTCGGCGCGGACCGCGTCGTAGTACGACAGGGTCGAGGAGAACACCGGCACCGGGTAGCCGCTCGCGGCGGCGAAGGCCACGATCCGGCGCCACGCCGGGATGCACTTGGCGATCTCGGTGGTGAAGTACTCGTCCGCGAGCAGCAGCGGCAGCGTCGCGTCGCGCTCATAGGCCTCGGTGATGCGGTTGAGGAATCGGGCGCGGATGATGCAGCCGCCGCGCCAGATCCGCGCCATCGCGCCGAGATCGATGTCCCAGCCGTACTCCGAGGCTCCGGCGGCGATCTCGTCGAAGCCCTGCGAGTAGGAGACCAGCTTCGCGGCGTAGAGCGCCTTCTGGAGGTCGTCGATGAACTGGGCGGGATCGGCGATCTCGAGGGTCTGCGCCTCGGCGGGCAGCACCTTCCGGCCGGCCTCGCGCTGCGGGGTCGAGCCGGAGGTGGAGCGCGCGAAGGTGGCCTCGGCGATGCCGGTCACCGGGACGCCGAGGTCCAGGGCGGTCTGCACGGTCCAGGCGCCGGTGCCCTTCTGGGCCGCTCGGTCGAGGATCACGTCCACGAACGGCGTGCCGGAGGTGGCGTCGGTGTGGTGCAGCACCTCGGCGGTGATCTCGATGAGGAAGGACTCCAGGTCGCCCTTGTTCCACTCGGCGAACACATCGCCGATCTCGGAGGCGCCCTTGCCCAGAGCCTTGGACATGAGGTCGTAGGCCTCGGAGATGACCTGCATGTCGGCGTACTCGATGCCGTTGTGGACCATCTTCACGAAGTGGCCGGCACCATCGGCACCCACGTGGGTGCAGCAGGGATCGCCGTCGACGTGGGCGGAGATCTTCTCGAACATCGGGCCGAGGCGGTCGTAGGACTCCTTGGTGCCGCCGGGCATGATCGAGGGGCCGTTCAGGGCGCCCTCCTCGCCGCCGGAGACGCCGGAGCCCACGAAGTGCAGCCCCTTCTCGCGCAGCGCGGCCTCGCGACGACGGGTGTCGCCGAACAGGGCGTTGCCGGCGTCGACGATGATGTCGCCCTCGTCCATGAGACCGGCGAGCTCGTCGATGACGGCGTCGGTCGGGCCGCCGGCCTTGACCATGATGATGGCCACGCGCGGCTTCTGCAGAGAGGCGACGAAGTCGGCCATGGACTCCGAGGGGTAGAACTCGCCGTCGCCGCCGTGCTCGGCGATGACCTTCTCGGTCTTGCCGACGGAGCGGTTGTGGATGGCGACCTTGAAGCCGTTGCGGGCGAAGTTGCGGGCCAGGTTGGAGCCCATCACCGCCATACCGGTGACACCGATGTCCGCGACATCGGCGGGGGACGGAGTGAAGCTGGCCATGGGTTCTCCTCAGGTCGGGTGATCGTCGAGCCGGGTCGGTCCGCAGCGCCGAGGGCCTCGGCGGGCATCGCGGACTCCACCCATCGCGGTCCATCTTAGGGATTCGCGGGCCGAGGCGTCCGAGTGTGCCAGCCCTTGCCGTGTCCTGGATGCCGTGCACGATGCCGTGCACGCTCGCGGGCGCGGACCCAGCGCACGGGCCGGGGAGACGGTAACGTCGTCGCCGGGGGAACGGCCGTACGTGCCCCCGTTTGCCTGCCGATGCCGAGAGAGCCGAACGATGACCCATCCTCCGCACCACCAGACCTCCGCCCCCGGTCCCGCCTCCGCCCCCGGGCCCGTCCCCGGCCCCGCGCCCGCCGGGAACCTCCCCGGCCGTCCCCTCCCCGGGAAGGACCTCGGTGCCGATCTCGGTGCGGGCCTCCGCTTCGCCCTCGACGCGGTGCTGCGCAACCCGGTCGCCTTCGTGGTGCCGGGGGTGATCTACGGGATCCTCGTTGCTGTCCTGTTCGGCGGCGGGATGATCACGGGATTCGTGCTCGCCGTGCCCCAGATGGAGACCGCCGCCTCCTCGGACGAGATGCCGCTCGGCGTGATCCTGACGATCTACGGCGCGATGGCGCTCGGCGGTCTCCTCGCGGCCCCGCTGATGTGGTTCTGGCAGACCGGCGCCGTCCGCGCCGGCAGGGCGGTCGTCGAGGGGGGCCGGCCGACGTTCGGGCAGGCGATGATCGGCTCCGGCCGGCTCTTGCTCACCCTGCTGCTGGTGGGGCTGATCGTCGTCGTGGGCATGCTGCTGCTGTACGTCCCGGGGCTCATCGCCTCGGTCCTTCTGACCTTCGCCCTGCCGGCCGCGGCGCGAGGAGCGCGCCCGGTGGAGGCGATCAAGGAGAGCATCTCCCTGGTCAGGGCGAACCTGGCCACCACGATCGTGGTCGTCGTCCTGGTCTCCGCGATCGGCTCGGTGGCCGGGATGCTGGTCATCACCGTGGTGGTGCTGGTCCCCTTCATCGCCCTGTTCCACCTGGGGATCTACGAGCGTCTCTCCGGTCGCGAGCTGCCCGAGCCCGCTCGCGCCTGACCGGGCCGCCGTCCCACCCCTGCCCACCCGGCGTAGCCTGATCCGATGACCGACGGCCCTCTCATCGTCCAGAGCGACAAGTCCCTCCTGCTCGAGGTCGACCATCCTTCGGCGCAGGCGGCCCGGATCGCGATCGCCGCCTTCGCCGAGCTCGAGCGCGCCCCCGAGCACGTGCACACCTACCGCATCACCGACCTCGGGCTGTGGAACGCGCGCGCCGCCGGGTACGACGCGGAGTCGGTGGTCGCAGCGCTCGTGGACCACTCCCGCTACCCGGTCCCCCACTCCCTGCTGATCGACGTCGCGGACACGATGGACCGCTACGGGCGGCTGCGGCTCGAGTCGCATCCCGAGCACGGCCTGGTGCTGCACGCCCTGGACCGGGCGGTGCTCGAGGAGGTCTCCCGGGCCCGGCGGATCCAGGGGATGCTCGGCGCGCGGATCGACGAGGTGAGCGTCGCGGTCCATCCCTCGCAGCGCGGCGCCCTCAAGCAGGCTCTGCTCAAGCTCGGCTGGCCCGCGGAGGACCACGCCGGCTACGTCGACGGCGAGGCCCATCCGATCGCGCTGCGGGAGGAGGACTGGTCGCTGCGGCCCTACCAGGCGGAGGCGGTGGACGGCTTCCGCCACGGCGGCAGCGGCGTGGTGGTGCTTCCCTGCGGGGCGGGCAAGACCCTCGTCGGCGCCGGCGCGATGGCCGCGATGGGGCGCACCACGCTGATCCTGGTCACCTCGACCGTCTCGGCCCGGCAGTGGAGGGACGAGCTGCTGCGCCGCACCACCCTCACCGAGGACGAGATCGGCGAGTACTCGGGCGCCACCAAGGAGGTGCGCCCGGTGACGATCGCGACGTACCAGGTGCTGACCATGAAGCGGAAGGGCGTCCACCCGCATCTCGAGCTGATGAGCGCCCGCGACTGGGGCCTGATCGTCTACGACGAGGTCCATCTGCTGCCGGCCCCCGTGTTCCGGATGACCGCGGATCTGCAGGCCCGTCGCCGTCTGGGCCTCACCGCGACCCTGGTGCGGGAGGACGGCCGCGAGGGCGAGGTGTTCTCCCTCATCGGCCCCAAGCGCTACGACGCGCCGTGGAAGGACATCGAGGCGCAGGGCTACATCGCCCCGGCGGACTGCACCGAGGTGCGCGTGACCATGCCCGCAGCGGACCGCATGGCCTATGCGATGGCGGAGGCCTCGGACCGGCCGCGCCTGGGGGCCGCCCACGGCGCCAAGGTCGACGTGGTGGAGCGGATCGCGGCCCGGCACCCGGGCGAGCCGATGCTCGTGATCGGCCAGTACATCGACCAGCTGGAGGAGATCTCGCAGCAGCTCGACGCCGATCTCATCACCGGGCAGACCCCGGTGCGGCGCCGTCAGCAGCTGTTCGAGGAGTTCCGCACCGGGCAGATCTCCCGCCTGGTCGTCTCGAAGGTCGCGAACTTCTCGATCGACCTGCCCGAGGCCTCCGTCGCGGTGCAGGTCAGCGGCGCCTTCGGATCACGACAGGAGGAGGCGCAGCGGCTGGGGCGCCTGCTGCGTCCGAAGGCCGACGGGCGCTCCGCGCACTTCTACACGGTGGTCATGCGCGACACGCAGGACCAGGACTACGCCGCCCACCGCCAGCGCTTCCTCGCCGAGCAGGGCTACGCCTACTCGATCCTGGACGCCGAGGAGCTGGACCGGGCGGTCGGCGCCGGCTGAGCCGGGGCTGCCGGCGCGTCGCGGCGGCCGGTCCGCGGCGCCTGCAGGTCCTACAGTGGTGGTCACATCACTTCCTCCCGAGGAGAGCAGCCATGACTCAGCCCTCAGATCACCCCTCCGACGACCCGGTCCGCCCCGCCGGCTCCGGGACCGCCCCGCAGGAGCCGACGCGGACTCCGTCGGCCGAGGTCCCCGGCCGCTCGAGCGCCCCGGACGGCACCGCCGACGAGCGTCCCGCCCCGGGCAGGACGACGGCCCCCGTCGGCGGCGACGCCCCGGGCACGGAGCCCGTCGAGGTGGGCCGCGGCGGCGGCAGGACCGCCGGCCTCTGGATCTCCCTGATCCTCGGCGCGATCGTGCTCGTGATGCTGCTGATCTTCGTGATCCAGAACAACCACACCGCGCGCTTCCAGTACTTCGCCACGGAGTTCGACCTCCCCCTCGGGGTCGCGATGCTGCTCGCCGCGATCGCCGGCGCGCTGGTCATGGCGCTGGTGGGCTCGGTGCGGATGGTCCAGATGAGCTGGACCATCCGCAAGATGCGCAAGCAGCAGGAGAAGATCCACCGCGCCACCCGATGAGCGCGTCCAGCGGACGTCCAGGTGATTCCCACACTCGAGGAGGACGGTGAGTCCATGACTACCCATGAGGACCAGGACTTCGAGGCACGCCTCCTCGTGGTCGACGACGAACCCAACATCCGCGACCTGCTCGCGACGTCCCTGCGCTTCGCCGGCTTCGAGGTGTTCACCGCCTCCACCGGGAACGAGGCGATCCGGGAGGCCACCGAGAACCAGCCCGACCTGGTGGTGCTCGACGTGATGCTCCCCGACATGGACGGCTTCACCGTCACCCGGCGCCTGCGGGACCGCGGCGAGCAGTACCCGATCCTCTTCCTCACCGCGAAGGACGAGACCCAGGACAAGGTCGCCGGGCTCACCGTCGGCGGCGACGACTACGTCACCAAGCCCTTCAGCCTCGAGGAGGTCGTGGCCCGCATCCGGGCGGTGCTGCGCCGCACCCACGGCGGTGCGGAGACCACCGTGGACAGCTCGCTCGTGGTCGCCGACCTGCGACTGGACGAGGACTCCCACGAGGTCCACCGCGGGGACGTGAACATCGAGCTGTCCCCCACCGAGTTCAAGCTGCTGCGCTACCTGATGCTCAACGCGGGCCGCGTGGTCTCCAAGACGCAGATCCTCGACCACGTGTGGGACTACGACTGGTCCGGCGAGGTGGGGATCGTGGAGTCCTACATCTCCTACCTGCGCCGCAAGATCGACGTGATCGGCGAGCCGATGATCCACACCAAGCGCGGCATCGGCTACGTGCTGCGCGCGCCCGAAGGTTCCTGACGATTGGCCCTGCCGAGCCTGCGCACCGAGCGGCCCGTGTCCCTGTGGACACGGATCGTGGCGCTGATCTCGCTGCTGCTGGTGCTCGGCACCGTCGTCACCGGGAGCCTGTCGCTGTTCCTGCTCAACCGCACCCTCATCCAGTCCGTCGACAACAACCTGCAGTCCGGCATGGGCGAGATGCTCGCCCTGGCGCAGCACGAGCTCGCCGGTGACGGCGACGCGATCCAGAACAGCACCTACACGCCCGTCGAGTACGCGATCGAGGTCCGCGACAGCGACGGCGTGTCGGTCGAGAACAACGTGGTCCACTACGGGCCCGGCCACGTGTCACTGCCCTTCCCGGACCTGACCGACGAGCAGATCCTCCAGCTCGGCGGGCGCCCGTTCACCGTGCTGGACTCCTCCGAGAACCGCTGGCGCGTGGTCGCGATGCTGAACTCGGGCCCCGAGGGGGGCAGCGTCTACGTGGCGCTGCCGCTGACCGGCGTGGACCGCACGATGCACGAGATGGCGCTGATCATCGTGCTGGTGGGGACCCTGGTGGTGCTCGTCGGCATGGGAGTGGGCGGCTACGTCACCCACCGCTCCCTCGAACCGCTGCGGGACGTGGAGGCGACCGCCTCCCAGATCGCCGGCGGCGATCTCTCCCGTCGTGTCCCGGTCACCTCCACCAGCCTCGAGGTGCACGACCTGTCGCTGTCGCTGAACGAGATGCTGGTGCGCATCGAGCAGGCCTTCGCGGCGCAGTCCACCTCGGAGGAGAGGGCCACCAGCTCGGAGGCGAAGATGCGCCGCTTCGTGGGCGACGCCTCCCATGAGCTGCGCACGCCGCTGGCGGCGATCCGCGGCTTCGGCGAGCTGTACCGGATGGGGGCGCTGCGCAGCGACGACGACGTCGCCTCGGCGATGCGGCGCATCGAGGACGAGGCCCGGCGGATGGGCTCGCTGGTCGAGAACCTGCTGCGCCTGGCCCGCCTGGACGAGAAGCCGGAGCTGGACCTCGAGCCGGTGGACCTCACCGACGCCCTGTTCGACGCCGCCCAGGACCTGCGGGCGCTGGACCCGGGCCGCCAGGTGATGGTGGTCTCGCTCTCGGGGACGCCGCTGTCCGTGCAGCCGCACGTGTCGATCGGCGTGCTCGGGGACGAGTCCTCCCTGCGCCAGGTGATCCTCAACCTGGTCGGCAACGCGAACCGCCACACCCCCAAGGGTTCGCCCGTCGAGATCGCGGTGGGCTACACCGAGACCGGCACCGCGCGGATCGAGGTGCGCGACCACGGCGAGGGCATCGACGACGACCAGCGGGAGAAGGTCTTCGAGCGCTTCTACCGCACGGATTCCTCGCGCGTGCGCGCGGCGAGCCAGGGCGGCGGGGCCGGGCTCGGGCTCTCGATCGCGGCGACGATCGTCGAGCAGCACCGCGGGAGGCTCGGGGTCACCGGGACGCCGGGCGGCGGCGCGACCTTCTGGCTCGAGCTGCAGGGCACCGAGATCGCCCCGGAGGCGCGGACGCCGCCCGACCAGGTGCGCGCCCTCGGCACCCCGGACGAGAACGGGAGCGCCGGGTCCCCGGACCCGGAACCCCGCGAGGACTGACGGCCCTCGGCCCTCTCCCCCGTCGACCCGCTCCCCCGCCGGCCGAGCACCCCGTTTTCGCAACGCCGAGCTGTCGAAAAACCGTTCGCACCTGCTCATCCACTGTTCACCCCGACGTCATCCGGACGTGGCCGGGAGGGCACGGCGCCCGGGCCAGGGTGGGGTTCGCGGGGACAGCACGGTCTCCGCGAGGACGACACCCGCTCCCCGGAGGAACACCCCCATGCTTCTGCGCCACCTGCCCATGCTCGGCCACACCCGCGGCAACCGCCTCGCGATCACGTGCGAGCTGAAGTGCGGCAGCGCCTGCTCGCACCCGGTGCCCAACACCTCGGACAACCCGCGCTTCCGGGACGTGGCGGAGGCGGCGATCTCCCGCCGCTCGGCCCTCGGCCTCGGGGGCGGTCTCGCGGCCGCCGTGGTGGTCGGCGCGAACGTGGCGAACGCCCCGCGGGCCTCCGCCGACCACGGCAATCCGCCGGAGGGCGAGGGGACGCTGCCCTTCGACGCGATCGCCCCCGTGCCGCGCGCGGTGGACGACGTCACCGTGCCCCGCGGCTACGACTGGACGCCGATCATCCGCTGGGGCGATCCGCTGTTCGAGGACTCTCCGGAGTTCGACCTGGAGGACCAGACCGGGCAGTCCCAGTCCCAGCAGTTCGGCTACAACTCCGACTACCTCAACATCATCTCCGACGGCGACGACGGCCGCACCGGGTACCTCGTGAACAACCACGAGTACACCAACGAGAACATCATGTTCTCCCCGGAGTTCATCGCCTCGCGGCCCGAGGACGTGGTCGAGACCGCGATCGCCGCCCACGGCTTCTCGATCGTGGACCTCGAGCGCGAGGGCCCGGGCGAGCCCTGGTCCTACGTGCGCGGCGGGGAGCGCAACCGCCGCATCACCGGCACGACCCCCTTCACCGTCGACGGTCCCGCCGCCGGGTCCGAGCTGCTGCGGACCACCGAGGACCCCGACGGCATGACGATCCTCGGCACGCTGAACAACTGCTCCGGCGGCACCACCCCGTGGGGCACCGTGCTCTCCGGCGAGGAGAACATCGACCAGTACTTCATCGGCACCGGCGCCCCGGAGGAGGAGCGCTTCGGCATCCAGCCCGGCCCGACCTCCCGCCGCTGGGACCTGGTCCACCCGCGCTTCAACCTCAACAACGAGGGCTATGCGAACGAGGCGAACCGCTTCGGCTGGATCGTGGAGATCGACCCCGAGGACCCGGAGTCCACGCCGGTCAAGCACACCGCCCTGGGCCGCTTCAAGCACGAGGCCGGCACCGTGATCATCGCCCGCACCGGCCACGCGGTGGTCTACTCCGGGGACGACCAGGTGGACGACTACATCTACAAGTTCGTCTCCCGCAGGGTGTACCGCGAGGGGGACAAGGCGCACAACATGACCCTGCTCAGCGAGGGGACGCTGTACGTGGCGCGCTTCGACGGCAACTCCCCCGAGGAGGAGATCGACGGCACCGGCGCGGTGCCCTCCGACGGCTCCTTCGACGGCTCGGGCACCTGGATCCCGCTGGTGCGGAACAACCGGTCACTGGTGCCCGGGTTCACGGTCGAGGAGGTCCTGGTCAACACCCGCCTCGCCGCGGACACCGTCGGCGCCACCAAGATGGACCGCCCCGAGGACATGGAGCCCAATCCGGTCACGGGCAAGGTCTACGTGGCGCTGACCAACAACTCCGGACGCACCGCGGAGGGCGCCGACGAGGCGAACCCGGTGGGCCTGGCCGAGGGCGGCAACCGGGACGGTCACGTGATCGAGATCGTCGAGCAGCGCGACAACCACACCTCCGAGCGCTTCGGCTGGAACATCCTGCTGCTCGCAGGCGACCCGGAGGTCTCGGAGACCGCCTACTTCTCCGGCTTCCCGGTGGACCAGGTCTCCCCCATCTCCTGCCCGGACAACCTGGCCTTCGACTCGGAGGGCACCCTGTGGATCTCCACCGACGGGCAGCCCGGCAAGATCGGCTATGCGGACGCCCTGCACAAGGTCACGCTCGAGGGCGAGGAGCGAGGCCGGGTGGAGCAGTTCCTCGCGGTGCCGGCCGACGCCGAGACCTGCGGACCGGTCATCCATGACCGGGACAACTCGGTGTTCGTCGCGGTGCAGCACCCCGGGGAGGGCGGCGAGTGGGGAGCGCACACCTCCTACTTCCCGGACTACGTCCCGAGCGGGGAGCTCAGCGGCGACCTGGTCGCCGTGCCGCGCCCGGCCGTGGTGCAGATCTACGCGGACACCCACGCAGAGGCCGACGCGGGGCGCTGATCCGCCCCCTCACCGCCGGTCGGGCGGGGCGTCCATGACCTGCCCGACGAAGCGGCCCGTGCCCGCGACCCGGGCGAGCGCGTCGAGACGCTCGAGCATCTCCTGGGCCTCCCGTCGGCCCGCGGCGTCGTGCGCCTCGATCCGCGCGGGGCGGTCGGGATCGTCGCGGGTGAGCCGGTAGCCGCCCGGCTGCTCGGGCAGCGGGTCCACGTGCCCGAGCAGCCCGACGATGAGATCCCGCGGCACGGGGTCGAGGCCCAGCGCCGCGGCCTGCTCGGCGCTGCGGCGAGCACGGGCGGCCGGGCGGTCCCGCAGCCGGATCCGCAGACCGGAGGCGATGAGGATGCGGGTGAGGGCGCCGTCGTCCACGAAGCGCACACCGACCTCGCGCAGCGCCTCGCCGGCGGCGGCCGGCCAGTCGTAGTGGTCGAGGTCGAAGGAGCGGGGAGGGAGACCCGCACGGGCGGCGGCCTGGTGCAGCTCCTCGAGCGAGGCATCGGAGATCAGGTGCCCCCAGAGGGTGCCATGGCGCGGCCAGCGTGGGGTGTCGGCGTAGACGGTCACGGGCGCGCCTCCCCGGAGCCGTCGGCCGCGGGGGCGCCCTCCGTGCGGGGCGTCGCCGAGCCAGCGAGCCGTCTCAGCAGGTGCTCGAGCGGGCCCCGTCGGCCGCGGCGCTGCAGGGCGAGGGCCGGCGGGATCATCAGCAGCCAGCCGGCCACCCCGATCGACGCGGCCCCGGCGCTGCCCAGCACGGCGCCGAGGTCCAGGGCGTAGGGCGGCATCAGCGCGGCGAAGATGAGGGACTGGGCGATGTAGGCGCTCAGGGAGACGGTGCCGAGCGCAGCGATCCCCTGCACCATGCGCGCCGCCGAGGCCCGTCCCGGAAGCGCTCGCACCCGCTCCGCGAGCAGGGCTGCCCCCGCGGCGAGCCCGACGGCGAAGAGCAGGCCCGAGTACTGGTGGAGCACGCCGAGGCCGCCGAGCACCACCATGCTGTCGAGATGCGCGTGGGCGGGATCGAGCACGAGCACCGCGGTCAGCGGCACGGCGCCGAGCAGGCCCAGGAGCAGGCCCCAGCGCGACAGCGGGACCAGCACGTCACGGTTCTCCGCCACCAGCTCGAGGAGGCGCAGCCGGGCGGCGACGGCCCCGATCGCCATGGGTGCGAGCAGGCCGATCTCCTGGACCGGGGCCAGCGCCGTGTCGCCGAGCGCCTCGACGGCGCGCAGCCGCACCCCGGTCAGGGCGTCCGGGGCGGAGGCCGCAGCATACCCGCTGCCGCTCCCGAGGCCGATGACCCCGTCGGCCCACCCCCAGACCCCGAGAGCGGGCAGGGCGAGCACGGCGGCGGCCGGCAGCACGGCGCGGTGCCGGGTCACGAGCACCGCGCAGAACATGCCGATGATCGCGTACGCGACCAGGATGTCCCCGCTGAACAGCAGGATCGCGTGGACCAGGCCGATCGTGAGCAGCACCAGGTGGCGACGCAGCATGCGTCGCAGGAACCGGCCGGCCCGCTCCCCGCGCTCCCGGGACCGTCGGTGCAGGATCCCGATGCCGTACCCGAACAGCAGGGCGAACAGCGGGAATCCGCGGTTGTCCGCGAACAGGGCGACGAACGCATCGACGGTCCTGTCCAGCGCGGTGGCGTCGACCTGCTTGAGCAGCACCGTCCACTCGCTGCCGTGCAGCCAGCCCACCGTGTTGGCCAGCGCGATCCCCAGCAGGGCGGTCCCCCGGGCGAGGTCGGGCCCGGCGGCGCGGCGGGAGAGGGGGACGGAGGTCATCACCGCGCCCGGTCCTCCGGTGCGCGGAGCACGGCCGACGGGGGTGCTCCTCATGCCCGACATGGTCCCACAGGCGCGGACCGGTCTCGCTGCCGCAGGCGGTCCCGAGGCCGCCGTGCGGAGGAGGCGATGTCCGAGGATCCGGTGCCTCGGCACGTTCCCGACGGTCCTTGCCATCCACATCTTCGAGGCGACCCTTGACATTTCACGACGAAGATGGGGCTATTCGCGTCGGAGGAATTCTTCAGCCGCCTCTCCGGCCGCCACAAGCACTGCTGACTTGCCCGCCCACCCTCTCGACCGTTCCTCCACAGTGCCCACTTTTCCACATTTTTTCCACAGTCGACGGAGTTATCCCCGGAATCACCGGAGGGATGGTGATGCATTTCGAACGTCGGTACGCTCGTGGTATGGAGACGACGCCGACGAGCAGCGGGGACCGACCCGGTGGGGACATGCCCCCTCGGAACCCGGCCGCGCCGTCGGGGGACGTCCTCGAGGAGGTGCTGCGGCGCTTCGCGATGATCCAGGCCGGCTCCACGGCGCGAACCCTGATCGCCCAGGTCCTCGCGGCGACGCTGGCCTCGTTCACCCGCACGCGCTCGGTGCGCGATCCCCTGATCGACACCGCTCCCGAGAGCGCCGAGGAAGCTCTGGCGGCCCTCGCGGGGATCGATCAGCTGCGTGCCTCGTTGGCCGCGGTCGACGTGACCTGGCAGGCCGTCGCCGAGCAGCGGATCCGTCGGAGCGACGCCGACCGTGGACTGCCGGCCGACCGGCAAGGACGGGGCGCCGGTCAGGAGATCGCCCTCGCCCGCCGGATCTCCCCGGCCGCCTCGTCCTTCTCGCTGGCGAGGGCGCGCCGCCTGGCCCAGGACATGCCCGGCACCGTGGAGGCTCTCTGGTCAGGTGCCGTCACGGACCAGCAGGCCTCCACGGTCGCGGGCGCCCTCGACGGTGCCGGCGCGGAGACCTGCCGACGGATCGACGACCGGATCCGTGAGCACCCCGAGTTCCTGCACGGCAAGGGGAAGCGGCGTCTCCAGTCCGATGTCCGCGCCCTGGTCCAGCAGCTCGAGCCCGAGACGTCCCGCGAGCGCGCCGAGCGCGCCGCCCGGTCCCGGCACGTCACCATGACTCCCCTGGACGATGGGATGGCGCGTGTGAGCGCGACGCTCCGTGCGATCGATGCGGTCGCGATGATGGCCTCGCTCCGGTCCCGGGCCGAGTCCCGGCGGGCGTCGGGCTCGAGGACCTCGGTCCCCGCGCTGGAAGCGGACCTGCTCGTCGAGGACGTCCTCCAGGGTGCCCTGAACGATGGAGGAGGGAGTGACGCGCCGGGAACCGTCGGAAGCGGGGCCTCCGACGAGGAGGCCGGCGAGAAGGGAACCGCCGGGAGCGGGGCCATTGAGGAGCGGGCCACCGCCCCGCGCCGGCCGCGGCCGCGCCCTGGACTGGACGTCGGCATCGTCATCACCGAGACCGCGCTGCTGGGACAGGACGACGACGCCGAGACCGCCCTCCTCGAGGGCTACGGCACGCTCCCTGCGCACATCGTGCAGGACACCCTGCTCGGCCGACCGCCGGGGCACCTGCGGCACGACGAGGCCGAGCACCCCGACGAGGAGGTCTCCGCCTTCTTCCGCCGCCTCTACGCCGCACCGCGCGCCGGCGACCTCGTCGCCATGGAGTCGACCGCCCGTGCCTTCCCCGCCGGACTCGCCCGGATGCTCCGCTGGCGCGACACCACGTGCCGCACTCCCTGGTGCAATGCGACGATCCGTCACAGCGATCATGTCGTCCCCGTCCAGCACGGCGGCCCGACGAGCTACGCGAACGGCCAGGGGCTCTGCGCCCGCTGCAACCTGCTCAAGGAGCACGGACTCTGGGTGCTGACCCCGCTGAGCCGCGCCGGGACGGAGCCGGGGAGCGTTGACCCGGCGGAGGCTCCACCGCCGAGCACCACGCCGCCGGCCGCATGGGCCTGGACCTCGCCCCACGGGGCCACGGGCATCTCGCCCACGCCCCCGCTGATCGCACCAAGCCTCGACCACCCACCGCCGGACGACGACCGGAGGGAACCGGACGCGCCCGTTCCTCCCGGCGACCCCGGTGACCCCGTTCGCCCCGTCGGCACCGAGCCGCCGGAGAACTCGCAATCCCCCTGAGCCCACTGCCGCCGCCGGGCGCGGATCTCAGAGCCCCTGGGAGCTCGGCGTGCCCTGATGGTGGCGGAGCAGCCAGCGGTCGTTCTCCCGCACCCACAGGGAGCTGCGATGCACGGTGCCGTTCGGGGAGTGCGTCGTGTACTGCAGCAGCACCACCCCCGGAGCGATCTCGTCGGCGATGAACTCCTCGGCGTCGACGCCGTCCAGCGGCGCGAGGTGGGCGAGGATCTCCTCACGGTCGTAGCGTCTCCCGCTCGCGCCGATCTCGGTGACGTAGCGGTGCAGCAGCTCGGCCGCGCTCGGAGGGTCCGCCCGCAGAGCGTCGCCGAGCAGGGCCTGCTCGCGAGCAGTGATCTGCTCGAAGTCGGTGGTGCCGGGGGCATCGGCCACCAGCACGGTCTCCTCGACCGCGCTCGAGCAGCCAGGCGCTGCGTCCGCGGCGGGCTCGTCGAAGAGGCTGAACAGATCCTCGGCGGGAGATCCGGCGACCGCCGACGGCGCAGCGGAACTGGGCGCAACGGACCGAGGCGCAGCGGCTCCCCCGCTCCCCCGGTACCCGGGCCCGACCTGCGGATCCTGCTTCCTCGAGAAAGCCGTGGCCGCCGCGTTGGCCCGCTTGTCCGCGGCCTCGTTCATCGCATGGCCGGAGTGGCCCTTGACCCATTCGAACTCGACGCTGCGCCCGGCGAGCGCCCGGTCGATGTCCTGGAGCAGCTCGACGTTCATCACCGGCTTGCCGTCCTTCTTGCGCCACCCCTTGCGCTTCCACCCCGGCATCCACTTGGTCACCGAGTTGATGACGTACTGGCTGTCGCACAGCACGTGCAGATGCTGATCGGCGTCGACGGCGGTCGCCTCGAGGAGGTCGAGGACGGCCTTGAGCTCCCCCATGTTGTTGGTGCCATGGGGCCAGCCGCCCGCGCGCCAGGTGTCCTCGTCGATGTACCAGGCCCAGCCGGCGGGTCCGGGATTGCCGAGGGCGGAGCCGTCGGCGGCAGCGGTGATCGTCATGGGGGCAATCGTTCCACAGCCTGCCGCCCGTCCCGGCGAGCTCCCGCACCGCCCGAGGGCTTCCTCACCGCCAGCGCGCGACGGTCATCCCGGCATGGGTGGGCGGGGCATCCATCGCGAGCATCGCGGCGGGCAGCTCCGCGGCCTCGATCACCCGGCCGACGGTCGCGCCCAGATCGAGACGTCCGGTCGCCACGTCCTCCATCAGCTCCCGGTACTCCGCGACCGCGAGACCGTGGCTGCCGCGGATCGTGAGCTCGTCGGCGATCACGCGCCCCATGGGCAGGGAAGGATCGGCGTCCTCGCCGAGCAGCAGTCCCACCTGGACGTGCCGGCCCCGGGGACGCAGGGACGAGATAGCCGCTCGGGCGGTCGCCGCGGAGCCGAGCGCGTCGACGGTGACGTGGGCGCCGCCGTCGGTCGCCTCCCGCACCCGGTCGACGGCATCCGCGCCGGCGCGGACGGGCGTCGCGCCCAGGGCCGCAGCGGCCTCGAGGGCCCTGTCCGAGACGTCGACGGCGACCACGTCGGCCCCGGCGGCGCGGGCGACCATCACGCAGGCGAGCCCGAGCCCGCCGCAGCCGAACACCGCCACCTGCTCTCCGGGGGCGACCGCGGCCTGGGCGCGGACGGCGTGGTGCGCGGTGCCGACCCGGCAGCCGAGTCCCGCGGCGAGTGTCATGTCGATCGCGTCCGGGAGAGCGACGAGGTTGTGGTCAGCCTCGAGGACCACGACCTTCTCGGCCCAGGAGCCGGGCAGGTCGAAGCCGGGCTGGCGCTGCGCAGAGCACACCTGGGATGCCCCTGCGCGGCACTGCTCGCAGCGGCCGCAGGCGAGAATGAACGGGGCGGTGACGCGGTCGCCCGGCGCGAAGCCTGTGGCCTCCTCCCCCACCTGGTCGACGGTCCCCGCGAACTCGTGGCCCGGGACGTGCGGCAGCTGGACGGAGTCGTCGTGCCCCTGCCAGGCGTGCCAGTCGCTGCGGCACACACCGGTGGCGTGGACGGTGACCACCGCGCCGCGGGGCGGGCAGACGGGGTCGGGGACCTCGACCAGGGCGGGCGCTGCACGGAAGCTCTCGAAGCGGACTGCTCTCATGGCGCCATCCTCCCCCGGACGGCGTGGGAGAGGGCCTGCCTGCTCAGGCCTCGACCCGGCGACGGGTGGCGGCGCCGGCATCCAGCTGCCGGATCCATCCCCGCAGGCGACGGCGCAGCAGCAGGGACAGCAGCAGCATCGCGAGCAGGAGGACCCCGGCAGTCGCGACGACCGTCCCGGTGGCCGAGCCGATCTGGAGCGTCGCCAGCGGCACCCCCACCACGGCGGCGCCGAGGAGTCCGGCGCCGAGATGGACGCCGAGGCTGATCAGGATCAGCCCGCCGCCCGGGACGCGGGTGACGCACTCCCCGCCGACCACCGATGCCACCACCAGGAGCGCTGCCGCGGAGTACAGGCTCCCCACCAGCACCAGCAGTGCCACCGGCGCCCCAGGAGGCCCGGCGACCGTGACCGTGGGGCTGGCGCCGACGGTCGCGCGGTCGAGCGCGTGCGCGATCAGCATGCAGGCCGCCGCGGTGACCAGCAGCAGCGCCGTCTCCGCCGCGATGAGCACCACCCTCCCCCGCACGCGGTCGGCACGGCTGAGCCCGAGGCTCGCACGGAGCTCCTCCCGTGCGGGGGTGTCCTGCCGCCCGTAGCGATACCAGGCCAGCGAAGCCCAGAGGGGCAGCACGCTCACCATCGCATCGGAGAGGAGCACGGTGACCAGGAGGGTCACCGCGCACAGACCGAGGGAGGTCGCGGCGGTTCCGGGATGGAGTCGGATCTCGGTCGCGAGGGTTCGGTACGCAGAGGTCACGCCGCCTCCTTCGCGCGGCGCGCGCCGCGCAGCCAGTGGGTGATCAGCTCGGGCAGCTCGGGTCGGCGGAGGTCGGCGTCCGGCGCCAGGCCGACGGCCTCCTCCACCGCGACCAGGGCACGGCGCGAGCCGCCCGTGGTGACCGCGCCGATCAGCCGCATCGCCGTGTCCTGGGCCAACGGTGCGTCGGCGGCGGTCTCCAGGAGCAGGAACTCCTCGCGGAGGGCCTCCGCCTCGCCCTCGAGCACCGTCTGTCCGTCGGCGATGACGACGAGGTGGTCGACGAAGCGATCCATCCCCTCGAGGTCATGGGTGGACAGGAGGATCGAGCGGCCCTCGTGCGCCATCAGGGCCCTCAGCTCGTCGAGCAGCTCGGAGCGCGCCAGGGGGTCCAGTCGCGCGAAGGGCTCGTCCAGCAGGAGCACCTGCGGGTCCTGGGCGAGCGCGGCGGTGAGCGCGAGCTGGGTCAGCTGTCCCCGGGAGAGCGTGCGCGCCGGGCGCCGCCCCGGAACCCGGTGGGCGTCCAGCCGGGCGGCGAAGCGCGCGCCGTCCACGGGGCGCCCGACGCGCTCGAGCTGCTGCAGGAGATGCCGGGCGGTCCAGGAGCGCGGGTAGGAGGGAGCGTCGGGGACGTGGGCGACGCCCACCGGGAGGGGGACATCGGCCGCACCCATCTCGCTGCCGTGCAGCGCGACGGATCCCTGGGTCCAGGGCTGCGCTCCGATGAGGGCGCGCAGGGCGGTGGTCTTCCCGGCCCCGTTGGCGCCGACCAGCGCGGTGACCTGACCGGCCGGAGCGGTCAGGGACAGGCCGCGCAGCGCGGCCAGAGGGCTCGCGTAGGGGCGCTCCCGGTCGGGCAGCTCGACGACGAGGTCACGGACCTCGGCCGCGGGATCGGGAGTGCGGGCGGGCTGCGTCATCGGACCTCCTGACATGCTCGAGCCAGGCGGTCCTGGAGCTCGGCGGGGCTGACACCGGTGGTGCGGGCGATCCGCACGGCCTCCGTCAGCGCGGCGTCGATGCGCTCGAGGGAGCGGTCGCGCACCTGCTGCGCGGCCTGGGCCCGGACGAACACGCCCTTGCCGCGCACGGCGTCGGCGAGGCCGTCCGCCACCAGCTCGTTGTAGGCGCGAGTGGTGGTGATGACGCTGACCCGCAGGTCGCGCGCCAACGTGCGGATCGAGGGCAGCGCCTCACCGGGGGCGAGATCGCCGCGGAGGATCGCCTCGCTGAGGTGGATGCGGATCTGTGCATAGATCGGAGCGGGCGCGGAGGGGTCGATCGGGATGTGCATCGACGATGCCTCCTCGCCCCCGTGGACTGTCCCTACTGTGCATATGCACTATGAACAGATCAGGGATGCGACGTCAAGGCGGGGAGGGCCGGGGGCCGGTCCCAGACCGCCCCGTCAGAGGGTTCCGACCGGCTTCTCATAGGTGCCGAACACGCTCTCGCGCACGAACCCGAGGGCGTCGTAGAGGCGGGTGGCACCGGTGAGGGACTCGCCGTCGACCTCGAGCTCCGCCCGCGCGTAGCCGGCCTCGGCGGCCGCCCGGAGGGTGCGGGCGATGACGGCGCGCGCGAGGCCGCGGCCCCGGGCCTCGGGGCGGGTGCCCACCAGGGCGATGTGGAGGGCGCCCGGACGGTCCTCGGAGGCGATGACGTAGGCGAGCACGGTCCCCTCGGCGTCGAGCGCGATCGAGGACAGCTCCCTGCGCGAGGTGTGGGAGGACCACCACAGCGCCCACCGCTCGCGCGGGACCGGGGCCGAGCCCCAGTGGTCGGCGAAGGCGGCGAGGTGGGCGAGGCGGGTGGCCTCGCGCTCGGCGTCGGTGGGGGCGCGCAGCGCCGCGCCCACGACGGACGGTCCGGCGACGGGCTCCCCGGACAGCTCACGGACCATGCTCAGCCAGCTGCGCGCTCGCGTGTAGCCGCGGCGGGCGAGCACCGGGCGGATGTCGGCGCCGCCGGCCTGCGGGGCGTCGGCCGCGGCCCCCTCGCGGGGGTCGCGACCGCCGGAGGCGCGGAAGACGGCCATCGCGTCTGTGCCGTGCCGCTCGCCGACGAGCTCCCGGGCGCGGGTCTCCGACCAGTCCAGGAGCGCGGTGCCCAGGCCCTGGCGACGGTGGGAGGGGTCGACGCCGCCCATCAGCTGGCAGCGCACCCGGCCGTCCCGGTCCAGGGAGGTGTGCACGTCGACCAGGGCGACGGCGACGAGATCCTCGCCGCGGCGCACGGCCAGGGTGTCGCGCTCCAGGTCGAGGCCCGGCATCGTGAGCCATTCGCGGATGCTGGGCTCCGCGGCGGGCTCGTCGAGCCGGTCGGCGGCGTCGATGCGGTTCAGCAGGGCGGTGAGGGCGGGGACGTCCTCCACCGTGAGCGGGCTGCGGGTCGTGATGCCGCCGGACGTGACGGCGACGGACGTGGTGGCACCGGACGTGGTGGCACCGGTCGGGAGGGTGTCGTAGGAGGTCACCGGTCCATTGTAGGGAGCCGGTACACGCTGACGTGGCTGCGGGAGTCCGCGGTGAACTCGGTGCGGTCCCAGTCCGCCCAGCGCGCCTCGAGGGTGAAGCCCGCCAGCTGCGCCATCAGGTCGAGCTCGGCGGGCCAGACGTAGCGGTGCGGGGTGCGGGCGATGCGGGCGCCGCGGGCGCCGTCGACGGCCGGATCGAAGCGGAGATGGTGGGAGACGACCTGCTGGGCGAGCGTGTCGTAGGTGTCCACCAGCAGGCGCCCGGGCTCGGAGACCTCGACGGTGCCGCCGTGGCCGGGGGCGAGCGAGCGCAGCTGCGGCACCCACAGCTCGATCACGAAGCAGCCGCCGGGGGCCAGCTGCCGGGCGGCGCTGCGGAAGCAGGCCACCTGCTCCTCCTGGGTGAGCAGGTTCGCGATGGTGTTGAAGACCAGGTAGGCGAGAGCGAACCCCTCCCCGGCCCGGGCCGTGGCCATGTCCCCCTGGACGACGGGGATGCGCTCTGCGTCGGCCTTCTCCCGCAGCCGCGCGATCATCGCCGGCGAGAGCTCGATCCCGGTGACCTCGACCCCCGCCTCCCGCAGCGGGACGGCGACCCGGCCGGTGCCGATCGCGAGCTCGAGCGCGGGCCCGCCGGCGGCGAGCTCGGCCAGGGTCGCGACCGTCGGCCCCAGGACCTCGGGCGCGAACATGCCCTCGCCGGGGGTGTCGTACTCGGCGGCGGCCTGCGCGTCCCAGAGGCGGGTCTGATCGATCATGGGCCCATCGTGGCCCGCCCGGCGCAGGGCGTCACGGGATTTTCCCGTGCGCCCCGCGCCCCACCGGCCGACGGGCGCTCAGCCCTCGTTCTCGTACGCCGCCGCCTGCTGCTGGACCGCGCGCAGGCGGGAGAGATCGAGCTTGCGACCGCGCTCGAAGTCGACGATGCCGTTCTTCTCCTGGAAGACGTCGGTCATCTGCGTGTAGCAGTAGCCGAACATCAGCGGGTCCTCGAGCAGCACGCGGGTGAGCCCCTCGAAGCGCTCGTAGAGCTCCTCCTCGCTGCGGATCCGCTGGCCGTAGCCCCAGGACTGCGCCGCATCGTTCCCGGCGCGCTCGTTCTCCGCGGATTCCCGCGCCTCCTGCTCGTTCCACCAGATCCCGCCGTACTCGGAGACGAAATAGGGCTGGCCGGCGAACGGCAGCGAGAAGGTGCCGTCGGCGAAGGGCATCTCGTCCGGGGCGAGGTCCCGACGGTTCGCGAACGGAGCACCGTCCGCGAGCCCGGACTGCTCCGCGCGGAAGCGACCGGGATCCTGCTCGTAGGAGTGGGAGTCGTAGACGTCGGCCCCGCGCACCCGGTGGGAGTAGCCGGAGGCGTCGAGCACCGGCCGGGAGGGATCGGCGAGCTTGGTCGCGTCGTACATCGCCTGGGTGACGTCGTCGAGCTGCGTGAGGCGGTCGTGGATCACCTGGTGGGTCTCGTTCAGCGGGCACCAGCCGATGATGCTGGGGTGGCTGAGATCGCGCCGCACCGCCTCGATCCACTGGCCGATGAAGGAGGCGGTGGGCTGCTGGTTGTCACCCATCGGCCCGTGGCCGGAGGCGCCCCAGTCGCCGAACTCGCCCCAGACCAGGTAGCCGTGCAGATCCGCCCAGAACAGCATGCGCTGCTCGAAGACCTTCTGATGCAGACGGGCACCGTTGAAGCCGGCCTCCAGCGCGAGGCGGATGTCGGTGGTCATGGCCTCGTCCGTCGGGGAGGTCATGAACGACTCCTCCCAGTAGCCCTGGTCGAGCACGAGACGCTGGAAGACCTTCTCGCCGTTGATCCGGAACTCGTGGTCGCGCAGGGCGGTCGAGCGCAGTCCCGCATAGGAGCGGACCTCGTCGAGCACCTCGCCGCCCTCGTCGACCAGCCGTGCGGTGAGCGCATAGAGCTCGGGCGCTCCCGGGCCCCAGACCCGGACCGACTCCTCGGGGATCACGAGCTCGAGATGCGGGGCGAGGTCGAGATCGGCGCGGACCTCGCCGCGGGAGACCTCGTCGCCGCCCGGCTCGGAGGCGATCACCTCGAGGCGGGTGCCGCGGGTGCTGCGGTCCAGCGGAACGGTGACCGAGAAGGAGCGGCCTGCCAGCGAGGGCACGATGCGCAGGTCGCGGATCTCGTCCACGGGGACGCCCTCGAGCCAGACGCTCTGCCAGATGCCGGTGGTGCGGTGGTAGCTGGCGTGGGTGGGGCGGAACCAGGTGGACTGCTTTCCGCGGGCCTGGGGGACGTCGTGCGGATCGCGGGCGCGCACCACGATCTCGACCTCGGCGCCCGCGGCGACGCCGGGCACGGTCGAGAGATCGGCCGCGAAGGGCGTGAAGCCGCCGCGGTGGCGCGCGACCTCGACGCCGTTCGCCCAGACGGTCGCGTCCTGGTCGACGGCCTCGAAGCGCAGGATCGGGCGCAGTCCGGCCCAGTCGGCGGGGACGGTGACCGTGCGGCGGTACCAGACCGCCTGGAGGAAGTCTCGGTTCCCGACGCCGGAGGCCTCGGTCTCGGGCGCGAAGGGCACGGTGATGCTGCCCGCGAGATCACGCTCGAGCAGGCCGCGGTCGCGGCCCGAGTCGCCCTGGTCGATCTCGAACTGCCAGGTGCCGTTGAGGGACAGCCACGCGGCGCGCTGCAGCCGGGGGCGGGGGTGCTCGGGTCGCGGGACCTCGCCGGCGGCGGAGAGAGGGGCGTCGAGCTGCGCGGCGAGCTCGTCGGCGCGCCCGAAGAGCGCGGCCAGGTGCTCGGGCAGCTCGGCGCGCTGCGCGGTGGTCGGGACGGTCATGGATCGGCTCCTCGGCTCGGGATCGGCGCTGATCGGTCGGCGTCAGTCAACCGCATCCCCTCGATGATTGCAACGTGGGAACATGGGTGGGACAGGTCCTCAGCCCCGCACGACGGCGGAGGTCGAGCCCCGCTCGACGAGCCGGTGCCCCACCACCGTCTCCGCACCGGCGACCGCTCCTCCGCCGGACTCGGCGAGCGCGGCGTCCAGGGCCGCCGAGATGAGGGCGTCGAGATCCGGGGCGACGCTGGTCAGCGCCGGGGTGGACCAGGCCGCCTCGGGGATGTCGTCCCATCCCACCACCGCGACCTGCGAGGGCACCTCCAGTCCGTGCTCGGCCAGCGCCGCGAGCGCCCCCAGGGCCAGCAGATCGTTCCCCGCCACCACCGCGTCGACCTCGATGCCGGCCCCGATCACCGCTCTCATCTCCGCCCGCCCGGCCTCGCGGCTCCAGTCCGTGACGGTGCGGACCCGGTCGGGGTCGATGCCCAGGTCGGCGAAGCGCAGCGCGGCACGGAAGCCGGCCAGGCGGTCCGTCGCCGTCGACCGCACGGCCCCGTCGCCGCCCAGGAACAGCAGCCGCCGTCGCCCCTGCGCCACGAGGTGGCGCACCACGTCGGCCGCGGAGGCGACGTTGTCGATGGCCACGTGGGAGACCTCGGGAGCGGCCGGCAGCATCTCCCCCAGCAGCACCACCCGCGGGCCGCCGGCGTCGAGCAGGTCGGGAGGCGTCAGCGCCGCCGGGGAGATGATGACCGCGTCGACCGGACGCGGGGTCAGCCCGCGCACATGGGCCCGCTCGGTCGCCGCGACCCCCAGGGAGACCTCGACGCTCACCGTGTACCCGCGGTCGCGGGCGGCGACCTGCATGAGCTCCGCGAGGCGTGCGAAGTAGGGGTTCTGCAGCTCGGGGACCACCAGGGCGATGGTCCGGGTGGGGCCCCCGCGCAGCTCCCGTCCCACATGGTTCGGCACGTAGCCGAGCTCCTCGATCGCCCGCTCCACCCTGGCGCGGGTCTCCGCCCGCACGACCGGGCGGTCGTTGACCACGTTGGAGACGGTCTTCCAGGAGACCCCGGCGCGCTGGGCGACGTCCTTGATGCTGACTCGTCGTGCCATGAGCCCTCCTGGAGTCGGGGACGGCCGGGCCCGGGATCCGGGCGCGGGAGATGCTCTCGAGGATACCGGGTGGCGGATCCGGGTCCCACGTGGGAACTCGGAGCGGCCACGACGGCGCCGTGAGGGCAGGGCCGTCACCGGGCGCCCGGTGAGCCGCCTGGTGACCCGGTGGTATCTCACACCGGCGCGGCGGATCGTCGCCACCGGGACGACCTGCGGCTACTGTGATCCGCAGTGCCGTCCTCCCGCCGCGGCACAGGTCCCGAGCGGACAGCCCCGACCTCTGGTTCGGCAGGCTCCGCCCCGGTGACAGCGTCGGCCGAGGATCGCTGCTCCGCGCAGCGCCGGATCGACGACGCCCCGGGCGGTTCTGCAACGCACAGATCGGATCACTCTTCGTGACCACCTCAGACTTCGCACGCCTCGGCGTGCCCTCCTCGCTCGTCGACGTGCTCTCGCCCCGCGGGATCACCGAGCCCACCCCCATCCAGTCCGCCACGCTGCCCGACTCCCTGTCCGGGCGCGACGTGCTGGGCCGTGGCCGCACCGGCTCGGGCAAGACCTACGCCTTCCTGCTGCCGCTGGTGGCCCGCCTCATCGCCGAGCCGCGCCGCCGGGTCTCCCGTCGGCCGCGCTCGCTCATCCTCGCCCCCACCCGCGAGCTCGCCTCGCAGATCGCCGAGTCCCTGCAGCCGCTCGAGGCGGCCGCCGGGCTGCGCAGCGCGGTGGTGTTCGGCGGAGTCGGTCAGAACCCCCAGGTCAAGGCCTTGGCCGGTGGCATCGACGTGCTCATCGCCTGCCCCGGTCGCCTGCTCGACCTCATGGGCCAGGGCCACGCGGACCTCGGCGCCGTCGAGATCACCGTCATCGACGAGGCCGACCACATGGCCGACATGGGCTTCCTGCCGATGGTGCGCCGGATCCTCGCGGCGACCCCGCGCAAGGGCCAGCGGATGCTGTTCTCCGCGACCCTCGACTCGGGCGTGAACAAGCTGGTCAAGGAGTTCCTGCACGAGCCCGTGACCCACTCGGCGGACCCGGCCACGAGCCCCGTGGGCACCATGGAGCACCACGTGCTCGAGGTGGATGCCGCGACTCGCTTCGACGTGCTGCGCGATCTCGCCGCCGCTCCCGGCCGCACCATCATGTTCACGCGCACCAAGTACGGCGCGAAGAACCTCGCCCGCAAGCTCAGCGCCCGCGGCGTGGACGCGGTGGACCTCCACGGCAACCTCTCGCAGAACGCCCGCACCCGGAATCTCGAGGCCTTCGGCTCCGGCACCGCGACCACGATGGTCTGCACCGACATCGCCGCCCGCGGCATCCACGTCGACGAGGTCGCCCTCGTGGTGCACGCCGATCCGCCGGTCGAGCACAAGGCGTACCTGCACCGCTCGGGCCGCACCGCCCGCGCCGGCGAGTCCGGCACCGTGATCACGGTCCAGACCCCGGAGCAGAAGCGCGACGTCAGCGACCTCATGCGCAAGGCGGGCATCACGCCCACCTACCACGCCCGGGTGGCCCCGACCTCCCCGGTCCTCGACACGCTGGCCCCCGGCGAGCGGGTGGAGACCCACGAGCCGCGCCAGCCCGAGGCCCCTGTGGACCAGGCCCGTCTGAACGGCGAGCGTCGCGGCGGCCAGGGCGGTCGCGGCCGCGGTCAGGGCGGCGGCCGCGGTCAGGGCGGCCGTGGCCAGGGCGGCGGCCGTGGCCAGGGCGGTCGTGGCCAGGGCGGTCAGGGCCAGCGCCCCGGCGGCGAGCAGGGGCAGCGCTCCGGCCAGGGCGGCGGCCGGGGCCGCGGCGGGCAGGGTCGTCCCACCCGCAGCGGGGGCCCGCGCCGCGAGAGCACCCCCACGCGCTACTCGACGAGCTCCGAGGGCGCCGGCGGCGCGGGCGACGGGCTGGCCGCGTTCTCCTCGGGCCGCACCCGGTGAGCGAGGCGGACGGGTCGCACGGACGGCGCCGCGCCGAGGCCGCTCCTGCCCACGGCATCGAGGAGATCCTCGAGGCGTCGCGCCGCGGGATCCAGCGCATCGCTCCGCAGGATCTCGCCGCGGCGCAGGCGCAGGGCGCGCACGTGATCGACATCCGCTCGGCCGCGACCCGGGAGCCCGAGGGGCACATTCCCGGCGCCGCGGTCATCGAGCGCCTCGTGCTCGAGTGGCGGCTGGACCCCGCCGGCGACCACCGGATGCCGGAGAGCCCCGAGCGCGACGAGCTCGTCGTGGTGGTCTGCAACGAGGGGTACTACTCCTCGCTCGCCGCCCGCGACCTGCGCGATCTCGGCTTCCGCCGCGCCACCGACATCGTCGGCGGCTTCCGCGCCTACGCCCGGGCGGGCCTCCCGACGGACACGGAGCCCACCCGCACGGTGCTCTGAGCGGCCCCGGGGGTCCGTCAGCTCAGCTCGCGCTTGAGGATCTTCCCGGTCGCGGTCATCGGCAGCTCCTCGACCAGGACCACCTCGCGCGGGTACTTGTAGGCGGCCATCTGCTCCGCGCCCCAGTCGCGCAGCTCCTCGGCGGTGATCGTCGCG
The DNA here is from genome assembly GCF_052446295.1 of Brachybacterium sp. AOP43-C2-M15. Lineage (NCBI taxonomy): Bacteria > Bacillati > Actinomycetota > Actinomycetes > Micrococcales > Dermabacteraceae > Brachybacterium > Brachybacterium sp. AOP43-C2-M15. Next base: position 139,006 of record NZ_JBQSWB010000009.1, on the reverse strand, counting down.
CCGTCGACGAGGATCACGTGGGCCTTGACCTCCTCCCCGACGCGCTCGTCGGGCACGCCGACCACGGCGGCGAGGGAGACCTCGGGATGGGAGATGAGCACCTCCTCGACCTCGCGCGGGTACACGTTGTAGCCGCCCCGCAGGATCATGTCCTTGGAGCGGTCCACGACGAAGTAGAAGCCGTCCTCGTCGCGGCGCGCCAGGTCGCCGGTGCGGAACCAGCCCTCGCGCATCACCGCCCCGGTCTCCTGCGGACGACCCAGATAGCCGCTCATCACGTTGTGGCCGCGCACCGCGAGCTCACCGACCTCGTCGGCCCCGGTGACCTCCGCCCAGTCCGGGTCCCCGGGGTCGATGAGCTTGACCTCGACGCCCCACACGGGCAGGCCGATCGATCCGGGCCGTGGCCGGTCGGCCAGGGAGAAGCAGGCCACGGGCGAGGTCTCGGACAGCCCGTAGCCCTCCATGATCGAGACCCCGAGCCGGTCCCGGGCCTCGGAGAGGACCTCCACGGGCAGCGGCGAGCCGCCGGAGATGCCCAGCCGGAGGCTCTTCGAGATCGTCTCGGCCCGGTCCCGGTCCTCCTCCCCCAGCGCGCGCAGCAGCCCCCACCACATGGTGGGCACCGCGGCGAACACGCTCACCTCGTGCTCGACGAGCAGGTCGAGCACCTGCCCCGCCTCGAAGCGCGGCACCAGCACCAGCGTCGCGCCCATCGAGAAGCCGGCGTGGAGGTTCACGGTCGCGCCGAAGGTGTGGAACAGCGGCAGGGTCACCAGGTGCGTGTCCTGCCCGGGCTGCGAGTCGAACAGACGGTTGCAGGTCAGGGCGTTCATGAGCTGGTTGGAGTGGCTCAGCTCCGCGCCCTTCGGCCGTCCGGTGGTGCCCGAGGTGTAGAGGACCACCGCGGTGTCCGTCTCGCGGGTCTGCACGGTCTCGAAGGTCGTGGACATCCCCTCGAGGGACTCCGCGAGAGTGGGGACGCCCTCGAGCGGGCTCGGGGCGGAGGGGTCCGCGGTCATGACCACGAGGTGCGGCTCCCTCGCCGCGGCGAGGGCGCCGTCGCGCGCGAACCGACCGATCGGCAGCTCCTCGGTGCCCTCGGCGCAGAAGTGCACCGCGGCCTCGGCGTCGTCGAGGAAGTAGGTGACCTCGCGGGCCTTGTTGAGCACGTTCAGGGGCACCACCACGGCGCCGGCCTTGAGGATCCCGTAGTAGACGATCGGGAACTGGGGCAGGTTGGGGCAGCTGAGCGCGACCCGGTCGCCCGGGGTGATGCCGAGGGAGACCAGCAGGTTCGCGACCTGGTTCGCGGCGGCATCGACCTCGGCGTAGGTCAGTCGGGTCGGCCCCAGCACGAGGGCGGTGCGGTCGGGGGCGGTGCGGGCGCTGTCCTCCAGCACCACGGAGAGGTTGTACACGGGGGTCTCCTTCGGACGGCGGTGTCTCGACGGCGCCCAGGCTACGGCCCCGGACCGCCCGTCGTACGGCGGTGCGGCGATCTCGCCGGGATCCGCGGCCGGCGTCGCCTCGCCCACACTGACGTTTCGTCTCTTGCGCAACTGTCCAATCGGCGGCAGGCTCGGGGCATGGATGATCCCCGGACGCCCACCGAGCTGCAGCTCGCCGCGGCGGCCGACACCTTCGCGATGCTCGCCTCGCCCGCCCGGCTGCACCTCGTGCAGCTGATGAGCTCGGGGCGCTTCGACGTGGGTGCGCTGGCCGCGCAGGTGGGCCTCAGCCTGCCCACCACCAGCCAGCACCTGAGCAAGCTGCGTCTGGCCGGGATCGTCTCCGCCCGGCGGGAGGGCCGTCACAGCTACTACACCGTGGACGACCCCCACGTCGTCTCCCTGGTCGAGCAGATCTTCGAGCACATCGCGCCCGACGGCACCCTCGCCCCCGATCCCCCGTCGAAGGACTCCCCCGCATGACCACCCCCGACCGTCGCGCCCCGGGCGAACGGGTCGACCTGCGCCGGTTCGCCTGGCTGTCGATCGTCGCCGCCATCGTCACCATCACCCTGAAGACGGGCGCCTGGGCGCTGACGGACTCCGTCGGCCTCCTCTCGGACGCCGCCGAGTCCACCGTCAACCTGGTCGCGGCGGTCGTCGCCCTCATCGCGCTGACCGTCGCCGCCCGGCCGGCCACCGAGCGCTTCCTCTACGGCCGCGCCAAGGCCGAGTACTTCTCGGCGGCCGTCGAGGGGTTGATGATCTTCGTGGCCGCGGCGGTCATCCTGGTCACCGCGGTCGAGCGCTTCATCAACCCGCGCCCGCTCGAGAACCTCGGCATCGGCCTCGTGATCGTGGTGGTCGCCTCCCTCGTCAACGGCGGTGTGGCCCTGGTGCTGCTGCGCGCCGGGAAGGCGCACAACTCGATCACCCTGCGCGCCGACGGCAAGCACCTGATGACCGACGTGGTCACGAGCGCCGGGGTGCTGCTGGGCGTGGGCCTGGTGGCGCTGACCGGCTGGGAGCGCCTGGACGCGCTGGTCGCCTTCGCCGTGGGGATCAACATCATCGTCACGGGCATCGGCCTGCTGGGCGAGTCGGTCTCCGGACTGCTGGACAAGGCGCTGCCGGACGAGGACCACGAGGTCATCACCGAGGTGCTGCGCCGCCGCACCGACGCCACGGTGACCTTCCACGGCCTGCAGACCCGCGAGGCCGGACAGCAGAAGTACATGAACGTGCACGTGCTGGTGCCCGACGAGTGGACGGTCAAGCAGGGCCACGACTACATCGAGGGTCTCGAGGCGGAGCTGCGCGGCCTGCTGCCGGACCTCACGGTGCTCACCCATCTCGAGCCGATCTCGGACCCGGCGAGCTACGAGGACATCCCCGACGGCCATGTGCCGATCCACGGGGACGATCACGATCCGACGCGCCCTCCGGGGGCCTGAGGGCGCCGCCCCCTGCGCAACCATGAACTCTTATGACGGTCAGCACTTGCCCTTATGGGCATGCCTGGCTCACGCTGGCACCGACCACCGCCGCCAGCGTCCAGGAGCCCCCTCGTGCCGAGTGCTTCCCCCGTCCTCCTCCGCCCCGATCTCGAGGAGGTCGCCGCGCGCCTGCGCGCGGTGATCGGCGAGTCGGCGGTGATCGACGATCCCGCGGAGGCCTACGCGGGCGACGCGGCGGTGCGCGCCCCGGTCGGCACCCGTTTCCTGCTGGTGCGCCCCGCGGACACCGCGGGGGTCCAGGCCGTGCTGCGCCTGGCCCACGAGACGGGCACCGTGGTGGTCCCCCGGGGCGCCGGCTCGGGGCTCTCCGGCGGGGCGGTCCCGGCCGACGGGGCGATCGTGCTGAGCCTCGAGCGCCTCACCGCGATCCGCGAGATCGACCTCCTGGACGAGGTCGCGGTGGTCGAGGCCGGGGTGATCACCGCGGACCTCTCGGCCGCGCTCGCGCCGCACGGCGTGTTCTACGCCCCGGACCCGGCCAGCGCCCGGCTCTCCACCATCGGCGGCAACATCGCCACGAACGCCGGCGGGCTGCACTGCGCCAAGTACGGGGTCACCCGGGAATCGGTGCTCGCCCTCGAGGCGGTCCTCCCCGACGGCACCCTGCTGCGCACCGGGCACCGCGCGATCAAGGGCGTGACCGGACTGGACCTCACCCAGCTGCTGATCGGCTCGGAGGGCACCCTCGCCGTGGTCACGGCCGCGACGGTGCGGATCCGTCCCCTGCCCGTCGCCCGCCGCACCGTGCTGGCCCGCTTCCGGACCGTGGGGGCCGCCGCCGACGGAGTGGGCGCGATCTCGCGCAGCCCGGTGCGCCCGGCGGCCACCGAGCTGCTCGACGCCAGCACGCTCCGGGACATCGACCGCAGCACCGGCTCCGACCTCGCCCGCCGGGACAGCGCGATCCTGCTGCTCGAGCTCGACGGCTACGGCATCGAGGAGCAGACCGCCGACCTCACCGCGGTGCTCGCCGCCGCCGGCGCCGAGGTGCGCGCGATCGAGGACGAGAGCGAGGCCGAGCACCTGTGGGAGCTGCGCCGCAGCGGCCGCGGCGCCCGCGCCGACCTGCTCCGCCTGGGCGAGGACGTCGCGGTGCCGAAGTCCCGCCTGGCCGAGATCTTCGACGAGATCTCCGCGATCGGCGAGCGCCACGGCGTGGACACCTCCGCCGTCGCGCACGCCGGCGACGGGAACCTCCACCCCTGCCTCGCCCTGCCCCGCGGCGAGCACGACGGCGAGGAGCTGCCCGCGCCGATCCTCGCCGCCGCCGACGAGCTGGTGCGCGCCGCGCTCGCTCTGGGCGGCACCATCAGCGGGGAGCACGGGATCGGCACCGCCAAGCGCGGCTGGCTCGACCTCGAGCTCTCCTCCCCCTCCCGCGACCTGCAAGGACGCCTGAAGGACGCCTTCGATCCCCACCACCTGCTGAACCCCGGGAAGGCCCTGTGATGACCACCACCCTCGACCCCGCGCGACTGACGCCCTCCCGCCTCGCGGACGGTCTGCTCTCCGCCCTCGGCGCCCGGGAGGACCGCTCCCGCGGCTTCGGCAGATCCGCCGGCTCTCCCCTGCCCGGCGCCGTGCCCCTGCTGGGCGGAGCGCCCAGCCCAGACGCCCTCCCCCTGGAGGCGATCCGCCTCGCCGCCGCACACCTCACCGCCGATCCGCAGGCCCTGGTCAGCACCCTGCAGTACAGCGCCCCGTCCGGCATCACCCCGCTGCGGGAGTGGATCGCCCGCCGCGAGGGGGTGGACCCCGCCCGCGTGCTGGTCACCAACGGTGCCTTCCACGGCCTGTCCCTCGTGTTCGATGCGCTGCTGGACCGCGGGGACCGGATCGTCGTGGAGGACCCCACCTATCCGCTGATCTTCCGCGACCTCCAGCACCACGAGCCGGAGCTGCTGCCGCTGCCGCTGGGTCCGGACGGCCTCGACATCGACTCCCTCGAGGCGCGCCTCGAGGACGGCGCCCGCCCGAAGCTGCTGTACACCGTCCCGGACTTCCACAACCCCACCGGCCTCGTCACCCCCGCCGCGCAGCGCGAGCGACTGGTGGCCCTGGCCGAGCACTACGGCTTCGTCATCGTCTCCGACAACGCCTACGACGGCCTCGCCTTCCCCGGCGTCGACGTCCCCGCGGACTACTCGCCCGACTCGGATCTGGTGGTGCACGTGCGCACCTTCTCCAAGATCCTGGGACCGGGACTGCGCCTGGGCTACCTGGTGCTCCCGACCTGGCTGGTCGCGCCCGTCACCCGCCTGCGCGCCAACCAGGACCAGCACTCCTCCGTGCCCGTGCAGGCGATCGTGGAGCGCGTCGTCGGCGCCGGCGACCGCCCCCCGATCCAGGGCGGCCTGGACGGCATCGCGGAGCGCTCCCGCACCCTGTACGCGGACCGGTTCGACCTGGTCACCGGCCTCCTGGACGCGGCACTGCCCGGCGGCGTCAGCGTGGAGCACCGCACCGGCGGGATCTTCCTGTGGGCGCGGATCGAGGACGAGGGGATCGACCTGGCCGCCGCGCAGCACCTGGCCCGCACCCGCTTCGGCACGGACGCGGTGCTGGGGCGCTTCTTCTTCCTCGAGGACTCCGCGGACGACCGCGGCCGCCTGCGCCTCGGGATCAGCCACCTGGACGCCGACGGGCTGCGCGACGGCGTCGATCGCCTGGTCGCCGCCCTCACCGCACCGGAGGCCCGGCGATGACCGCCGGCACCTCCCCCAGCCGGCGCCGGCTCCTGCAGGGCCTCGGCGCGGGCGCCCTGGGCCTCGCGGGCCTGCCCCTGGCCGGATGCGCGCTGGAGTCCGCCCGAGCCGGCGGCAGCGACGGCGGCGACGGCAGCGACGAGCTGTCCTTCCTCATCTCCAACCTCGACGGCGGCTGGGTGCCCTCCAAGAGCGCGATCTCCAGCTACGAGGCGAACGTGTGGCAGCAGCTGACGGACAAGCTGGTGCACACCGATCCCGAGGGCACCGTCTCCCCCTGGATCGCCACCTCCTGGGAGCAGAACGCCGAGGCGACCGAGTACGTCCTGCACCTGCGCGAGGGGGTCACCTTCTCCGACGGCACGGCGCTGGACGCCGACGCCGTGCTCGCGAACCTCGAGTCCTGGGCCGTGGGCCGACCCGACGAGGGCATCGCCCGGGTCGGTCTGTTCCCGGGCGGCACGTACGAGGGCGCCGAGGCGCTCGACGACCTCACCGTGCGGGTCACCTTCACCGCACCCACCCTGTCCTTCCTGCCCACCCTCGGGTACCACGGCTGCCAGCTGCTGGCGCCCTCGAGCATCGCCGCCTCCCTCGAGGAGCAGTCCGACCTCGCCGTCCAGATCGGCTCCGGTCCCTTCGTGCTGGACTCGTGGAAGGCGGGCGACCATGTGCGCCTGGTGCGCCGCGAGGACTACGACTGGGCCCCCGAGGTGCTCGGAGCGAGCGGCCCGGCGGAGCTCGCCGCGATCACCTTCACCGTGCTGCCGGACGACACCCTGCGGGCCTCCGCCGCCCGCGCCCGGCAGACCGACCTCTCCTACAACGTGAACCCGCAGGTGCTGGACGCCTTCACGGAGGCGGGGTTCCACATCGAGGTGCCCCGCTACCTGGGCTTCGTGCACGGCTACAACCTGCGCACCACGGTCGCGCCCTTCGACGACGTGCGCGTGCGGCAGGCCGTCACCCGCGGCATCGACCGGGCGGAGATCCTGCGCACCGTGTTCACCGACGCCTGGGAGCCGGCCACCAGCTGGCTGCAGGCCGGGGTGCCGGAGACCACGGACCTCACCGAGCTGTTCGAGCACGACCCGGACCTCGCCGCACGTCTGCTGGACGAGGCCGGCTGGACCGGACGGAACACCGACGGCTTCCGCACGAAGGACGGGGAGGAGCTCGGCTTCACGATCTACCCCACCCCGTACCTCACCGGCTCCGTGCCGGAGGCGCAGCTGATCAGCCAGCACCTGGGCCGCCTCGGCATCCGCGTGCGCACCCAGAAGCTCGACATCCCCACCTGGACCGAGCGCGTCACCAACGACCTCACCCAGGGCGTCGCGGAGGTGACCCGCAGCTTCGTGGACGTGGGCACCGTCGCCGAGGTGATCACCGACGAGGGCGAGGACTGGTTCCAGGTGGGCTCCTCCGACGAGGAGCTGGTGCGGCTGCGCGACGAGGTGGCCGGCGCCGCCTCCCGCGAGGAGCGGGCCGGCGTGGTCGAGGAGCTCTCCCGGCACGTGCTCGAGCAGGCCTACTTCATCCCCCTCGAGCAGAACGTGCAGCGCATCTACGTGCAGTCCCCCGAGCTGAGCGGCATCTCCTTCAACGCGGTCGCGATCCCCTCGTACCACGCGACGACGAAGGGGACGCAGCGATGAGCGCCTCGGTGACCGCCCCCGCGGGCTCCCGTCCTCGGCTCCCCGCGGGCACCGCGACCGCCGCGCCGCTGCGCCGCTACGCGTCCTTCGCCCTCCGGCGCACAGGGCAGGCGCTGGTGGTGATCGCCCTGGCGTACGTGCTGGTGTTCCTGGTGCTCTCGGCGATCCCCGGGGACCCGATCTCCGCGCAGCTGGACAACCCCCAGAACGGCTACACCGACGCGGAGAAGGCGCAGATCCGGGCCTTCCACGGGCTCGACCGTCCCGTGCTCGTGCAGCTGCTGGTCTCCCTCGGCAACGCGGTCACCGGGCAGCTGGGCACCTCGCTGTCGACCTCGCAGCCCGTCACCGAGCTCATCGGCGCCGCGATCCCCTCGACCCTGATCCTCGCCGCGACGGCGCTCATGCTCGCGGTGCTGATCGCCGCGGTGCTGGGGCTGGCCTCCCGGGTGCTGCCGGCGGGCCCGCTGAACTCGCTGGTGCGCTCGCTGCCCACGGTGTTCCTGTCCACCCCGAACTTCCTCATCGGCCTGGTGCTGATCCAGGTGCTCGCGGTGAGCCTGGGCCTGTTCAGCCTGGTGGACTCCGAGGGCGCGGGCTCCACGCTCGTCGCGGCGCTGACCCTCGCGATCCCGGTCTCCGCCCAGATCGCGCAGGTGTTCATCACGGCGCTCGACGAATCCGCCGGGCAGGACTACGCGGAGGTGGCGCTCTCGCGCGGCCTGCCTCCCGCGCAGGTGGTGGTGCGGCATCTGCTGCGGCCGTCCCTGCTGCCCACCGTGACCGTGGTGGGTCTGGTGCTCGGCGAGGTGCTCGGCGGATCGCTGATCACCGAGACGATCTTCGGCCGCACCGGCGTGGGCACCGTGGTGCAGAAAGCCGTCAGCAGCCAGGACGTGCCGGTGCTGCTGGCCGCGGTGGTGCTCTCCGCCGCCGTGTTCGTGGTGGTGAACCTGGTGATCGACCTGCTCTACCCGCTGCTGGACCCACGTCTGCGCGCCGGGAGCCCGCGCGCCCGGAAGGAGACCCGATGAGCGCAGCCGTCCTCACCCCCGGCCAGCGTGCCGGTGCCCGCGCCCGCACCACGGCGGGGACCCGCCCACCCGTGACGGTGCTGCTGTCCGCCGCGGTGATCGTGGTGGTCCTCGCCTGGTCGGTCGCCCCCGGGCTGTTCACCGGCCATGATCCGTCGGTCGGCATCCCGGACGACAAGTTCACCGCTCCCGCCTGGCAGTACTGGCTGGGCACCGACCATCTGGGCCGCGACCTGCTCACCCGCATCGTCCACGGCTCCGCCTCCTCGATGACCAGCGCGCTGATCGCGGTGGCCATCGGCGTGGTGACGGGCGGTGCGCTGGGGCTGCTGGGCGGCTACCTGGGCGGCTGGGTCGACGCGGTGATCGGCCGCCTGGTCGAGGTGCTGCTCGCGATCCCGGGCTTCCTGCTGGCCGTGGTGGTGGTGACGGCGCTCGGGTACGACACCCGCAACGCCGCGATCGCCACCGGCGTCTCCGCGGTCGCCGTCTTCGCCCGGCTCATGCGCTCCGAGGTGCTGCGGGTGCGCACCAGCGTGTTCATCGAGGCGGCGCGCGTGAACGGAGGCTCCGCCGGGTACGTGCTGCTGCGGCACGTGCTGCCCAACGCCCTGCGGCCCGTGCTCTCGCTCGCGATCCTGCAGTTCGGCATCGCGATCCTCGTGATCGCCGGGCTCGCCTTCCTGGGCTACGGCGATCCGCCGCCCGCCTCCGACTGGGGTCTGCTCGTCTCCGACGGCCGCGAGCACCTCCTGCACGCCCCGTGGCTCGTGATCGCCCCGGGTCTCGTCATCGCCGTCGTCGTGCTGTCCGTGAGCCGCATCAGCCGCTGGCTGGATCAGGGGAGGACCCGATGAGCATCCTGAAGACGATCGAGAACACCGCCGCCGCGCCGCGGGAGCCCGCCCCCGCGGCGCCGCTGCTGCAGGTGAGCGGGCTGAGCGTGGCCTATGGCGGCACCGAGGTGGTCCATGACGCCTCCTTCGCCGTGGGCGAGGGGAAGGCCCTCGCCCTGATCGGGGAGTCCGGCTCCGGGAAGTCGACGATCGCCCGCGCCGTGCTGCGCCTGCTCGGCTCGCGCCGGGCCCACGTGGACGGGTCGATCGTGGTGCAGGGCCGCGAGGTCACCGGTCTGCGGGACCGCGAGTTCCTGCCGCTGCGCGGCCGGGTGCTGGGCTTCGTGCCCCAGGACCCGGGCTCCTCCCTGAACCCCGTGCGCTCGATCGGAGCGCAGGCGCTCGAGGCCGCGGCCCTGGTGCCCGGGGCCCGCCGCCGCGCGGACCGCGAGGCCCTGGTGCTGGGCGCCCTCGAGCGCGTGGGGCTGCCGGAGCCGCAGCGCGTGATGGAGTCCTTCCCGCACCAGCTCTCCGGCGGGCAGCTGCAGCGGGTGCTCATCGCGCTCGCGATCCTGCCCGGGCCGCGGCTGCTGGTCGCGGACGAGCCGACCTCGGCCCTGGACGTGACCGTGCAGAAGCAGATCCTGGACCTGCTGGACGATCTGCGGCGCGAGATGGGGATCGGCGTCCTGCTGATCACGCACGACCTCGCGATCGCGGCCGCTCGGGCCGACGAGGTCGTGGTCCTGCAGGACGGCACGATCCAGGAGGCGGGGCCGACGCGGAGCGTGTTCACCGCACCGCGCTCGGAGTACACCCGTGCCCTGCAGGCGGACGTGCCGGGCCTGAACCCGGACCGCTTCGCCGCCCTGCGGGCCGAGCGCGACGAGCACCGTCCCCTCGCCGAGGCCGACGTGCAGGTGCAGGTGCGGGACGTCTCGCGCACCTTCCGCTCCCGGGACCGCGAGGTGCGCGCCCTCGCGGACGTCTCCTTCACGATCCCGCGCGGCCGCACCCACGCCCTGGTGGGAGAATCCGGCTCCGGGAAGTCCACCGCCGCCCGGGCGCTGCTCGGCCTGGAGGCGGTCGACAGCGGCTCCGTCGCCGTCGGCGGACGCGTCGTGGATCCCGCCGACCCGTCGGCGCTGCGCGAGGTGCGTCGGCACCTGCAGATCGTCTACCAGAACCCCTTCACGTCCCTCGACCCGCGCTTCGCCGTCGGCCGGATCGTGCGGGAGCCGCTGGAGAGGTACCGGGTGGGCGACCGGGCCGAGCGCGAGGAGCGCGCGGCCTGGGCGCTGGACGCGGTGCGACTGCCGGATTCGCTGCGCGGCCGCCGGCCGGGCGCGCTCTCCGGCGGGCAGCGGCAGCGGGTCGCGATCGCGCGAGCGCTCGCGCTGCGCCCCGAGGTGCTGGTGCTCGACGAGCCCACCAGCGCGCTGGACGTGACCGTGCAGGCGGGAATCCTCGAGGTGCTCGCGACCCTGCAGCGGGACCTGGGGCTGACCTACCTGTTCATCTCCCACGACCTCGGCGTGGTGCGGCAGTTCGCGGACACGCTCACGGTGCTGCGCCGCGGGGAGGTCGTCGAGTCCGGCACGGTCGCGGAGGTGTTCGCGGCCCCGCGCGAGGAGTACACGCGCACGCTGATCGCCTCGATCCCCGCGCGCGAGGCCGTCGTCACCGCAGCGGCGAGCGGCGCGGAGGTGAGGGCATGACGACCACCGCCGAGCACGCCTCGCCGCTGCGCGACGGTCGCACCCTCGTCTGGGAGCGCACCACCTGGGAGGACCCTCGCGGAGCGGCTCTGCGCGCAGCGATGGACGCGGAGATCGGCCCGCGCTACGAGGCCCTGCGCCGGCGCCGGCCCGCGCCGCCGAGCAGCGAGGACGTCGACCACGTGCTGCTGGCCCTGGTCGACGGCGAGACGGCCGCGACCGGCACCCTGCGCCGACTGCCGGACCGGTGGGAGGTCAAACGGCTGTTCATCGACGCGGACCATCGGCGGCTGGGACTGGCGAGCGCCGTCCTCGCCCGGCTCGAGGAGGGCGCCCGCGAGCGCGGCGCGACGGAGCTGTTCCTGCAGACGGGCGATCGCCAGCCCGAGGCGATCGCGCTCTACGAGCGCGAGGGCTGGGAGCGCATCGCGGTCTTCGCCCCGTACGATCCGGCCGACAGCGTGAACGTGTGCTTCCGGAAGGAGCTGTGAAGCGCCGCAGTCGTCGGCGTGCTCGGTCGGGTCGAGGTCAGTCCCAGTCCAGGAGCGCTGCGATGCGCCGAGCGACGTCCGAGGGCTCGAGGCTGTCGGTCGTGATCCGGTGGACCGAGCTCGGGGCGCGCTGCTCCAGGAGCGCGGCGGCACGGCGGCTCCGCTCCCGGTGCACGGCGAGCGACTCATCGCGCTCCCGCTGTGACAACCGCTCCTCCGCCGTCGAGCCGGTGGAACAGGGTTCGAGTGCGGCCGGGACGGGGCAGGCGCAGGCCAGTCGCATCGACGGACGTGGACCTGCCCGTGGCGAAGGTCGTGCGGGAGGTCTTCCATCGGCTGGTCTGCCCGATGCGTCGCACATGTCACCTACGATGAAGCAGTCGACGACGGCACCTCGGGACGCATCCTCCCGGCGCCGGGGACTCAGGGGGAGACATGACTCAGCGACCATCGGACCGACGGGATCAGCCAGAGGGTCACGAGCACGTGATCCCCGGGGAGATCGTCGAGAGCGAGATCGTCCGGAGCGGAATCGTCGATCCGGCCGCACGCAGCTATGATCCGCTGAGCGACGGCGGGTCCGGGCCGCATGCCCGTCCGTCGCCGCAGCCGAGCTGGCCTCAGCCCGTGGGCCACTATGCCCCGCCGATGGCCCTCCCTCCGTTGCCCGAGAAGAGCGTCGGTCTCGCCTTTCTGCTCACCTTCTTCTTCGGTCCCCTCGGAATGCTGTACTCGACCGTTTCCGGTGCCCTGATCCTGTTGGGGATCACCCTGGTCGTCTCGTTCTGCGTCGGGATCGTCATCGCCCTGATCACGCTGGCGACCTTCGGCCTCGGCGCGATCCTCGCGTTTCTGGCACCAATGGTGGGGATCCCGATCTGGATCACAGCGATGATCTGGGGCTGCCTCGCCGCATCGAGTCACAACGATCGGGTCCGGGCGCAGTACGCACGGCATGCCCACGCGCACGCACAGTACGGTGCCGCCTTCGCCCATCAGAGCGCGCAGCACGCGGCGGCCCCGAGGTACGACGCCCCGCGGCACTGACACGCTCCACGCCACCAGCTCGGCGCCGCTGCCGGTCCCGTGGAGCGTTGTGGTGAGATGGCGGCCATGGATGCACGGAGCTCTCCCTTCCTCGCCGTTCCCCGCACGGAGCATCTGGCGGGTAACAACCTCTGCTTCGCGATCCGGGATGCGCATCCGGTCTCCCCCGGGCACGCGCTGATCATCCCGTGGCGCGTGGTGGAGACCTGGTTCGAGGCCACGCGTGAGGAATGGCAGGCGGCGCTCGACCTGATCGATCAGGTCCGAGCCGCTCTCGACGAGGAGCTGGCCCCGGACGGCTACAACCTCGGCCTCAACGCCGGGCGCGCCGCCGGGCAGACCGTCTTCCACGCGCACCTCCACCTCATCCCCCGCTTCCACGGCGACGCGGAGAACCCGGTCGGCGGGGTGCGCCACGCCGTGGTGGGCCGAGGGCATTACGACGCGGGGTGACGGCGGCGGGATGTGGTCGTGCCGTGGAGAGCTGTGTGCGGTGGCAGTGGTCAGCCCAGCAGCGCCGCCACCCGCCGGTCCGACTCGGCGAGCGCCTCGCGGTCGAAGGTGGAGCCGGAGACGAGCAGCTCGTCGGCGCCCGTGCGCTCGAGGACCTGCTCGACGCGGGCGGTGACGGTGCGCTCGCCGCCCGCCCAGGTGGTCTCGAGCCCGCGCTCGATGCGGGACCGCTCGCGCGCGCTCAGCTCCCGGCCCCGGATCGCGGCCACGGAGTCCAGCGGCGGGAACACCCCCGTCTCGCGGGACCGCGCCATCGCCCACACCTCGGGGAGGGCGAGCTCTCTCGCCGCGGCGTCGGTGTCGGCGACGAGCACGTCGGCGGAGACGATCACGCTCGGCGCGCTCCCGCGGTGCGGGCGGAAGGTGCGGCGGTAGGCGGCGAGGCGCGCGGGGAGCTCCTCGGAGGCGAGGACCGGCCCGCCGATCACCACGGGCAGCCCGAGCTGCGCGGCCGCGTCGAGGCCGGAGCCGGTGGCGAGCAGGAACAGCGGCGGCGGGGGATCGACGACGGGGCGGGCGGTGAGGGCTGCGGTGCCCTCGAGGTAGTCGCGCAGCTCGGTGACCTCCTGCGCGAACCGGGCAGGATCGGACCCCGTCCGGCCGAGCGCCTCCCGCACCGGTGCGGTGAAGCCCAGCGATCGCCCCAGACCGAGGTCCACGCGCCCCGGCGCGAGGGAGGCGAGCATGAGGAACTGCTCGGCGACCACGAGGGGGCGGTGGTTGGGCAGCATCACCCCGCCGGAGCCCAGGCGGATCCGCGAGGTGCGCTGGCCGATCGCGGCGAGCAGCACGGCCGGGGAACCGCTCGCGATGCCGGGCACGGTGTGATGCTCGGCCGCCCAGAAGCGGTGATAGCCCTGCTGCTCCGCCGCGATGGCACGCTCGAGGCTGTCCGGCAGCGCCGCCTGCTCGGGGCGGCCGACGCGGGTGCGGGAGCGGTCGAGCAGGGAGAACCTCATCGCTGCCGCAACGCCCGCGGCCCCCGATTCCTTCCCGGAGACCGTGATCGGTCGACGTGATCCTTCCCCACCCCCGCCGATCGACCAGGGGGCCGTGCAGGTGGCTAGGCTCGCGCCATGAGCACCCCGCACGTCCCCCTGTCGATCCTCGACCTGGTCCCCGTCAGCGAGGGGCAGGACGCCCGCGACGGGATCGAGACCTCGATGCGCGCGGCGCAGACCGCGGATGGCGCCGGCTACCACCGCTACTGGTACGCCGAGCACCACAACACCGAGTCCCTCGCCTCGAGCGCGACCAGCCTGCTGATCGACCGGGCCGCCTCGCTCACCGAGCGGATCCGGGTGGGCTCGGGCGGGATCATGCTGCCCAACCACTCCCCGCTCGCCGTCATCGAGCAGTTCGGCACCCTGGTGCAGTTCCACGGGGACCGCATCGACCTGGGCCTGGGGCGCGCCCCCGGCACCGACCAGTACACGGCCCAGCTGCTGGCCCGCACCTCCGCGGAGCCGGGCGCCTTCATCGCCGCCGTCGAGCAGATGCGCGACTGGTCCCACGCCGAGCCCAGCGGTCAGCTGCCCATCCGTGCCGCCGTCGCCGAGGGCACCGAGGTGCCGATGTGGATCCTGGGCTCCACCACCAACGGGGCGCGTCTGGCCGCGCAGCTGGGGATGCCGTTCTCGGTCGCCTCCCACTTCGCGCCCTTCCAGTACCTCCAGGCGCTGCAGGTGTACCGGGACAGCTTCACCACCACCGGCGAGGCGGCGCAGATCGAGCGGCCCCGCACCATGGTGGGGGTCAACGTCGTCGTCGCCCCCACCGACGCGGAGGCCGAGCACCTGTTCACCACCAACGTCCAGCAGTTCCTGGGGGTCGTGACCGGGCAGCGGATGAAGACGCAGCCGCCCCGGGACCTCGAGGGCCGCTACCCCGATCACCTCATGCAGCAGGTCGAGCAGACCCTCTCGATCCGCGCCGTCGGCTCCCCCGCCTCCGTGGTCTCCCAGCTGGAGGCGATCGTCGACGCCACCGGGGCGGACGAGCTCATCGTCACCGCGAACTACTTCGAGCCCGAGCACCGCCTCCGCGGCATCGAGCTGCTGGCCGAGGCCTGGGGGCTCTGAGGCGCCGCAGGCCCGTGGTAGAACGGGGCCCAGGGGGGACGACATGAGAGCCATCAGCCGACGGGCGAGCACGCTCGCGCTCCTCGTGCTGGCGAGCAGTGCGCTGACCTGCTGCTCCCTGCGGGGAGGGGACGGGGATCGCGGCAGGGAGCCCGAGTGGGCGCTCGACGAGGACAGCGACCGCTACTACCGGCCGGGCCTCGTGGTGCAGACCCCCGACCTCGTCCACGAGCACTTCCCGACGCTCGAGGACCCCGGTCCCGTCACGATCGCCGACGGGCAGTTCACCGATCCCGAGGGGCGGGAGCTGATCCCCGCGCAGGACGACTACTGGTGGCAGGCGACCGTGCAGCTCGAGCCGGCCCAGGTCGAGGAGCTGCTGGAGAGCGCGGCGGCCTCGGGCGCCTCGGATCTCGACGGCTCCGACGCACCGGAGACGGTGTCCGAGGACGAGCTGCTCGCGGTCCTGGTCCCGACGATCGAGGGAGAGCTCGCCCCGTGCGAGGGCGACTGGATCTCGGTGGAGCCGGCCCTGTCGCGGGACGACACCTCGGGGATCACCGAGGCCGGGGACATGCTCGAGCTGGCGGTGGTGTGCGAGGGCGGGGACCAGCTGGTCATCTCCGCCCGCGACATGTGAGGCGCGAGGCGACGCGGACCGAGGGCCGATCACCCGCCCGTCGGCCCCGTCACCCGCCCGTCGGCCGGAGCCGTGCGGTGACCGTGGCGTGGTCGCTCGCCGCACGTCCCTCCAGCATCGGGACCCGGGCGGCGTACTCCTCGACGGCGAAGCCGCGGGAGAGGATCCAGTCGATCCGGATGCCGCCCGCCTCCGGCTCCCCGTAGTCGGGGAAGGTGCCGATGTCCTCCCCCTCGTGCGCGACGGCCGTGTCATGGGCGTCCTCGAGACCTGCGTCGCGCAGCACGCGCCACGGCGTGCTCTCCCCGCCGGCGGCGTTGAAGTCCCCCATCAGCACCACGGGCGCGCCGCCCGACGCCTCCCGCAGGCGCTGGGCGACGAGCCCCGCGCCCTTCTCGCGCGCCACGTGCCCGGCGTGGTCGAGATGGGTCACGGCGAGCACGAGCTCCTGCCCGCTCGCACGATCCCGCACCCGTGCCCAGACCGCGATGCGGGGGCAGTGCGCGTCCCAGCCCACCGAGCCGATCCGGTCCGGCTGCTCTGAGAGCCAGAACTGGTCCCAGTCCAGCACCTCGAACCGCTCCCGGCGCAGCCACAGCAGGTTGTGCTCGCCGCGCCCGCCGCCCTCGCGACCGGTGCCCAGGCGCTCGTGGGTCTCCCCCAGCACCTCGTCGAGGACGGGGAGCTGGGAGGCGAGCACCTCCTGGGTTCCCACCACGTCCGCCCCGGCCTCGCGCAGCAGATGCGCCAGCACCGGCGCCCGCTCGGGCCAGTGGTCGGCCTCGCCGGGGCTCGTGCCCGCGTCGTGATAGCGGATGTTCTGGGTGAGGATCGTCAGGGTCTGCGACGGTGCATCGGGAACGCTCATCCCTCCATCCTGTCGCACTGCGCGGCGCCGCGACACCCGTCGCGGCTCCCGGCGGCCGGGCACCGCTCGATGACGCCGGATGTCGGCGGAGCGGGCGAGGGAGCGGGCGGTCGTCGCATACTTGCCGCATGAGCGCCCTCGTCCTGCAGTCCGACTTCGGCCTCGACGACGGCGCGGTGAGCGCGATGTACGGCGTCGCCGTCGGCGTCGATCCGACCCTGCGCCTCCACGACCTCACCCACAACATCCCGCCCTACGACATCTGGGAGGGCTCCTACCGGCTCGCCCAGGTGCTCACCTACTGGCCCGAGGGGACGGTGTTCGTCTCCGTGGTCGATCCCGGGGTGGGCTCGGAGCGCCTCTCCGTGGTGGCGCGCACCGAGACCGGTCACCTCGTCGTCACCCCGGACAACGGCACCCTCACCCACCTGGAGAACATCTTCGGGCTCACGGAGCTGCGGGAGATCGACGAGACCCGCAACCGTCGGCCGGGCTCCGAGGAGTCCTACACGTTCCACGGCCGCGACATCTACGCCTACACCGGGGCGCGCCTCGCCTCCGGGGCGACCGCTCTCGAGGAGGTCGGTCCGCAGCTGGACCTGACGGACCTGGTCCGTCTCCCGGTCACGGATCCGCAGCTCGCGGACGGTGCGGCGGTGGGCACGATCGACACCCTGGACGTGCGCTACGGCTCGCTGTGGACCTCGATCCCCCGCACCCTGTTCCGGGAGCTCGGCGTGGCACCGGGCGAGCGGGTCACGGTGCGGGTCCACCATCACGACACCGTGGTGCACGCCGCCCAGGTCACCTACGCGCACAGCTTCGCCGCGGTCGAGGTGGGCGAGTCGCTGCTGTACGTGAACTCCCTGGACCGGATGGCGATCGCCATCAACCGCGGCCACTACGCCCGCGCCTTCTCGCTCGGCACCGGGGCCTCCTGGCGCGTGACCCTGGTGCCCGTGCGCTGACCGCCCCTCGTCCCTGCCGTCCGCCTCTCCCGAAGGACATCCCATGACCCGCTCCCCCTCCCCCGTCACCCAGGTGGTCGCCATCGGCATCGGCGCCGCCCTGTTCTTCGTGCTGGGTCGCTTCGTCGCGATCCCCACCCCGGTCCCGAACACCGCGATCAGCATCCAGTACGCGATCCTGGCGGTGTTCGCCGTGCTCTACGGCCCCTGGGTCGGGGCGCTCGCAGGGTTCATCGGCCACCTGCTCATCGACGCGACCGGTTACGGCATCTGGATCTCCTGGGAGCTCTCCTCCGGGGTGTTCGGGCTGATCGTGGGACTCCTGCTGCTGAGGAACGCGGTCGCCGACGGGGAGTTCACCCGGCGCACCGCGGTCCGCTTCGGCCTCGCCGTGCTGCTCGCCAACGCCGTGGCCTGGCTGCTGGTCGCCCCGCTCGGGGACGTGCTGATCTACTCCGAGCCGGCGAACAAGGTGTGGACGCAGGGCGCCCTCGCCTTCGCCTCCAACTCGGTCACCGCCATCGTGCTGGGCATCGTCATCCTGTCGGTCTACGCCCGCACCCGCACCCGGACCGGTTCGCTGAGCCACGAGCAGTGACGGCCGCTCTGATCGAGCTGGCGGGGTACGGCTTCCAGTACCGCGCCCAGTCGGAGCCGACCCTGCACGACATCGACCTCACGGTGCGCCGCGGGGAGAAGATCGCGATCGTGGGGGCCTCCGGCTCCGGGAAGTCGACGCTGGTCGGCGTGATCAACGGGCTGATCCCTCACCACCACCGCGGCACGGCGACCGGCACGGTGCGGGTGCTCGGGAGGGACCCGGCGGCCGTGCCGCTGGTGGAGACCGCACGGGTCGTGGGCACCGTGCTGCAGGACAGCAGCAGCCAGTTCGTGGGCCTCACGGTCGCCGAGGACATCGCCTTCAGCCTCGAGAACCAGCAGGTCCCGCACAGCGAGATGCCCGCGCGCCTCGCCCGGGCCGCGCAGCTCGCCGGGATCGCTGACCGGCTCGCGGACTCCCCGCAGGACCTCTCGGGCGGGCAGAAGCAGCGGGTCGCGATCGGCGGGGTGCTGGTGGACGAGGTCGATGTGCTGCTGCTGGACGAGCCGCTGGCGAACCTGGACCCCGCCGCCGGCCGCGCCGCCGTCGAGCTGCTGGACGATCTGCACCGGGAGCAGGGCGCGACGATCGTCCTGGTCGAGCACCGTCTCGAGGACGTCCTGCACCGGGACGTGGACCGCATCGTGCTGATGGCCGAGGGGCGCATCGTCCGGGACGCTCCACCGGCCGAGATGCTCGCCTCCGGGCTGCTGGAGCGGCACGGCATCCGCCCTCCGCTGCACGTCACCGCCCTCGCCTGCGCGGGGGCCCCGGTCACCGCCTCCCAGCGCCCCTCGCGCAGCACGGACATCGCCCTGACCCCGCAGCAGATCGACGCCGTGCGCACGTGGGTCGAGGACGCGGCGGCCCCGCACGGGACACCGCCGGGAGGGGAGCCGGAGGGAGAGACGCCGGAGGGAGAGGCGCCGGAGGGAGAGGCGCCGGAGGGAGAGGCGCCGGGGGCGCAGGACGAGGCGCTGGACCTGCGCGAGGTCGGCTGCGCCGTGGCCGTCGGCCCCGATCGGCACCGCGCGGTCCTCGACGGGGTCAGCGCCCGAGTGCGCCGCGGCGAGATGATCGGCGTGCTCGGCTCCAACGGTGCCGGGAAGTCCACTCTCGCCCGCGTGATCTGCGGGTTCGAGCAGCTCACCGCGGGAGAGCTGCGGATCGGCGGGGCCGATGCCGCCGGATGGACCCTGGCCGAGCGCGGCGAGCACGTCGGCTTCGTGCTGCAGGAGCCCGGCCAGATGCTCTCCCAGCCCTTCCTGGCCGACGAGATCGCGCTCGGGATGCGCGCCCGTGGCCTCGACGAGGCCGAGATCGCTCGCCGCACCGCGGCCGTGCTCGAGGTGTGCGGACTGGCTCCCTTCCGCACCTGGCCCCTCTCCGCGCTCAGCCACGGCCAGCGCAAGCGCGTCACCATCGCCGCCGTGCTCGCCCTCGAGCCCGAGGTGCTGATCCTCGACGAGCCCACCGCCGGTCAGGACTTCGCCCACTACACCGAGTTCATGGGGTTCCTGCGCACCCTGAACGCGCGGGGCACCACGGTCGTGCTCATCACCCACGACATGCACCTCGCCGTGGAGTACACCGATCGGGTGCTGGTGCTCTCGGGCGGGCGCCTGCTGGCCGACGAGGACCCGGCCGTGGTGCTCACCGACCCGGCCCTCACGGCGGAGGCCGACCTCGTGACCACCGGCCTGTACGACCTCGCGCGGCGCTGCGGCATCACCGACCCTCACACCCTCGTACGGCGCTTCGTGGCCGTGGACCGTGCGCAGCGCGGGGAGGCGCGATGAGCACTCCCCTGCTGGGATACGTCGACCGCCCCGGGCCCCTCCACACCCTCTCCGGGGTCTCCAAGCTGGCCCTGGCCCTCGGTGTGGTGCTCGGCGCGATGATCGGCTTCGACGTGCGCTACCTCGCGGCGGTCGCGGCCGGATCCCTCGCGCTGTGGGGCGTCTCCCGGGTGCGGGCGCGCGACCTGGCCGTGGTGCTGTGGCTGATCGGGATCTTCATGGTCCTGAACAACATCGGGATCTTCCTGTTCGCCCCGGGGTACGGCACCGAGCTGTTCGGCACCCGCCACGTGCTGCTGGAGGGGCCGTGGCGCTGGGACGTCACCGCCGAGCAGCTGTTCTACCAGCTCGCCGTCTCCCTGAAGTACCTCGCGGTGCTGCCCTCCGTGCTGCTCTTCGTGGCCACCACGCGTCCGCCGGAGTTCGCCTCGTCGCTGGCCCGGATCGGGGTGCCCTACCGGATCGCGTACGCCGTCTCCCTGGCCCTGCGGTACATCCCCGACGTGCAGCGGGAGTTCCGCACCATCTCCCGGGCGCAGCAGGCGCGCGGCCTCGACACCACCCGCGGCGCCCCTCTCGGGACCCGGCTGCGGAACCTCACCTCCGTCCTGATGCCGCTGCTGCTCGGCACCTTCGACCGCATCGACGCGGTCTCCGCCGCGATGGAGCTGCGGGGCTTCGGCCGCGGCAGGGGCCGCACCTGGCTGGTGCGCACACCGCTGCGCGGCGGGGACGCGGTGGTGATCGCCGCGGCGGTGCTCGTGGCCGTCGTGCCGATCGCACTGCTGGCCGTCAACGGCGGCCGGTTCTGGAACCCGTTCGTCTGACCCGACGAGCCCGGGCCTGCCATGCTGTGCCCCATGCGCTCCCTGCCGACCGCCGTGCACGACCCGCCCCCCACCCCGCGGCTCGCGCTGCTGCCCGCCCTCGGGGTGTCGGCCTCGGCGTTCCTGCTGTTCGCCCTCCAGCTGGGCGGCTGGGGCCATGCCCTGCTGGCGCTGAGCCTGCTCGGGGCGGTGCTGGTCTCGCGCGAGCTCGCGAAGGACCTCGCGCTGATCGGCCTCGGCATCGCGATCGTCTCGACGACGTCCGTGGTCGCCTCCGTGGACTGGGACCGATTCGTCACGATCGGCGCCGTGCTCCTGCTCGCGGTGGCGGCGCCGGTCCTCGTGGACCGGCTGCTGCTGCGCCGACGGGCGATCCGCTTCCCGCTGCGCACCGGGCAGGGCTGGACCCGCCTGGAGAAGGGCTACATCGTGGCCGTGCCCTTCCTGGGCTGGCTGATCCTGCCGTTCTACTTCCTCACGTCGGGGGTGTACCGCAACTGGCCGCACCTGGCCGACGGCGCCGAGGTGGGCCGCTTCTTCGTGGGCGTGAACTTCGTGGGCACCTGGGACGAGCTGTTCTTCATCTGCCTCTGCTTCGCCCTGCTGCGCCGGCACTTCGGGCTGTGGACGGCGAACCTGCTGCAGGCGGTGATCTTCGTGTCCTTCCTGTGGGAGCTCGGCTACCAGGCGTGGGGTCCGCTGCTCACCGCGCCGTTCGCCCTGCTCCAGGGCTGGCTCTTCGACCGCACCGGCTCCCTGCTGTACGTGCTGATCGTGCACCTGCTGTTCGACGTGGTGGTGTTCCTCGCGATCGTCCACGCCCGCCACCCCGGGGCGATCGGGATCTTCCTGGTCTGACGGCGAGGTGGGTGGTGCCCCGGCCCGTCGGGCGACGGGCCGGGGCACCTGCTGCGGGTGCGGGAGTCGGGATCAGTCCTCCGTGCCCGTCATCATCCCCAGCGCCTCCGGCAGGAACATGGTGATCTGCGGGATGAACACCACCACCAGAAGTCCCAGGAGCAGGGCGATGAAGAAGGGGATCATCGCCTTGATCACGGGCTCGACCCGGACGTCGCCCACCTTCGCCGAGATGAACAGGATGTTCCCCACCGGCGGGGTGATCGTCCCCAGCGACAGGTTGAACGTGATCATCAGGCCGAAGTGGATCGGATCGACGCCGAGCTCCATCGCGATCGGCAGGAAGATCGGCGTGAAGATCAGGATCGCGGGCGTGGGATCCATGAAGGCGCCCACGATGAGCAGGATCAGCATCATCAGCAGCAGGATGACCGTCTTGGACTCGGCCAGTCCCAGCAGCCCCGCGGAGATCGACTGCGGGATGGTCGCGTAGCTCAGCACCCAGCTCAGCGCCGAGGACACCGCCACCAGCAGCATCACCACCGCCGTGGTGCGCGCGGAGTCCGCGATCACCGTGGGCAGGTTCCTCAGGGTGAGCTGGCGGTAGACGAGTCCCAGGATCAGCGAGTACGCCACGGCGATCACGGCGGACTCGGTGGCGGTGAAGATGCCGGCCAGCAGGCCGCCGATCACGATCACGATCATCAGCACAGCGGGCAGCGCCTTGGCCAGGGTGATCAGGGCCAGACCCAGCGGGACCCGGTCCCCGGAGGCGCGCATCTCGGGCCGCCGACGGGACAGGATCGCGACGACCAGCACGCAGGCCAGCACCCAGACCAGGCCCGGGCCGTAGCCGGCCATGAACAGCGTGGCCACCGAGGTCGAGGAGACCAGCGAGTAGACGATCAGCGTGTTCGAGGGCGGGATCATCATGCCGGCGGGGGCCGAGGCCGCATTCACCGCCGCGGAGACGCTCGGATCGTAGCCCTCGCGCCGCATGCGCGGGCCGAGGGTCGAGCCCATCGCGGCGGCCGACGCCACCGCCGCTCCGGAGACGGAGCTGAACAGGGCGTTGGCGACCACGTTCGTCTGCGCGAGGGAGCCGGGCATCCGGCCCACGAGCACCTTGGCGGCGTCGACGAGCCGGGAGGCTATGCCTCCGGTGTTCATCAGCGACCCGGCGAGCACGAAGAACGGGATGGCCAGGAGCGTGAAGGAGCTGGCGCCGGTGAACATCCGCTGCGAGGCGACGAACACCGCCTGCTCGGTGCCGACCACCGCGGCGAGCGCGAGGACCGAGGGCAGCCCGATCGCGATGCCGATGGGGGCGCCGATGCCGATCAGGACGATGACCCCGGCGATCAGGATGACGCCGGCGAGAAGTGCGGGATCCATGTCAGTCCTCCGTCGTCCGGTCGTGGCGGGTGGTGTCCCGGGCGGTGCCGGGGTCCTCGGGCGTCGCCGTCGGCTGCTGGGCGGACAGCGGCTGCTGGGTGGACTGCGGCTCCTGGGCGTGCAGCGGCGAGTCCTCCCGCAGACCCTCGGTGGACGCGAGGGCGGCCGCCTCCTGGGCGCTGTCGCCCGCGAGCATGTCCTCGCCGCGTGCAGCGCGGGCCACGTCCTCGAGGGCGAACAGGGCGATGAGCACGCCCGCGAGGGGCAGGGCGAGGTACATCTGGCCCACGGTCACCGGAAGCCCCGGGATGATCTGGTCCCAGGAGATCGACATGCCGCGGATCCCGCCCCAGACCAGCCCCAGCAGGGCGAAGACGAGCACGGAGAGGGAGACCAGCACGTTGGTGACGCGCTGGGCGGGGCGCGGCAGCAGGCGGGCGAAGAAGTCGACGGCCACGTGCCCGCGCTCCCCGAACACCATCGCCACCGAGAACAGCACCAGCCAGATGAACAGGTACTGGGAGACGGTGGTGGTCCAGGCGCTCGGCGCCTGCAGCACCTGGCGGGTGATCACCTGCCACATCACCACGGCCACCAGCACCACGAACAGCACGATGCTGATCCACTTCAGGATCTCGACGGTCCTAGCTCTCACGGCGGTCATCCCTCTCCTCCCCGTGTCTCGGCGACGGCGCGGACCGCCTCGTACAGCGCCTCGTCCTCGGGGCTCTGGAGGAACGCGCGCCCCACGTCCTCGATCAGGGGCGTGAACGCCTCGGGATCGGGCTCGTGGATCTCGACGCCCTGGTCGATCATCTGCTCGGTGCTGGCCTCGGTCTCCTGGGACCAGAGCCGCACGAACTCCTCCTGGGTGGCGGTGAACGCCTGTGCGAAGGCGTCCTGGTCCTGCGCGTCCATGTCCTCGATGCGGTCCACGTTGGCCATCACGTAGTCCAGGCCCACCAGGTGATTGGTGAGCGTGAAGTGCGGGGCGATCTCGTAGTGGCGCTGGGTCACGTAGCTGACCTCGTTGTTCTCCGCTCCGTTGAGCACGCCGGCCTGCAGCGCGGTGTACACCTCGCCGTAGGCCATCGGGGTGGGAGAGCCGCCCAGGGCCCGGGTGAGCTCCATGAAGACGTCGGACTCCTGGACGCGGATCTTGAGGCCGGCCAGGTCCTCCGGGCCCTCGATCGGTCCGCGGTCGGTGTAGACGTGGCGCGAGCCCTGGGTGAATCCGCCGAGCACGCGCAGGCGTCGTTCCGCCTCGAGGGAGGAGAACAGCTCGCCGACCAGTGACTCGTCGTTCAGCACGGCGGTCTGGTGCTCGATGTCCTCGAAGGCACCGGGCAGATTCAGCGGGCGGAAGGCCATCGAGAGGTTCTCCACCTGGGTGCTGGAGATGACGGCCAGGTCCACGGAGCCGTCGGAGACCAGCTGCATGACCTCCTGCTGGGCTCCGAGGGCCTCGTTGGCGTAGATGCGGGCGCCCCAGCGGCCCTCGGTCCTCTCGGCGAGCTGCTCGCCGAAGTAGGTCAGGGCCAGGAAGCTGGGGTGGTCCTCGGCCTGGTTCAGCGAGACCGACAGGACGTTCTCGACGTCCGTCGTGGCGCCGGCCTGCGAGCAGCCGGCGAGCGCGGCGGCACCGAGGCCGAGCGCGGGGATCCCCCGCAGCAGGTCGCGGCGCCGTGGCCGGGCCCTTCTGCGGGTGGTCGGTGACGGGGTGGACGTCACGGGGGTCACCTCCTTGTAACGCGCCGACGCCGACCGCAGGGCGGCCGACTCGGCGCATGAACGTTCACGAGGAGTCTGCCCGTCGCGCCGCCCGGTGCCGCCTGCTTGCCGAACGTTGCCCGCATCGCGGCGGTGGGGGCCGCGTCATCGGGGCCGGGCGGCCAGCATGGCCCTGAGGTGCGCGGCGCGCTCCGGCGGCGCGGGCCCTATGCTCCGGGGATGGCACGCGAGCGCGAGCGCACATGGCCGGCCCCGGGAATCACCGATCCCGCCCGGGAGGAGTGGTCGGTCCGTCCTGAGCTTGGGCGCGCCGTCACGACCTCGCGGGTGATCGGCACCGGCCAGGAGCTCTGGGAGCGGGCGTCGAGGGACCTGCTGGCGTGGGCGGTCAAGACCCCCAGCGGGTTCTCCCTCCCCCCGGGCACCCCTGTCCCCGCTCCGGGACAGCGGCTCACGATCATCGCCCGTCTCGGACCGCTGCGGGTGCGCGAGCCCGCAGAGGTCGTGGACGTCCTGCACCGCGCCGATCGGGTGGCGCTGTCCTACACGACCCGCCGGGGCCACCCGGTGCGCGGCGAGGAGGCCTTCATCCTGCAGCGGGCCCCGGACGGCACCGTGGTGCTCACCCTGCGGTCGGTCACAGCTGCCGCGCCCGGGTGGCGGCGACTGCTGTTCCCGGTCGCGCTGCTGCTGCAGCGGGTCTATCGGTCGCGGTATCTGCGCGCCCTGCGCTGATCCGCTCTCCGCACCGCCGGCGAACCGTCTCACCGCCGACGGACCACGCTCCGGACCGCCGAGGCGCCCGGTGGGCGCCCCGGACAGCGACGGGCCCCGACCCTCCGCAGAGGATCGGGGCCCGTGACGCACAGGCGTCGATCAGCCGTGAGGCTGGATCACATCATGCCGCCCATACCGCCCATGCCGCCCATGTCGTCGCCGCCGCCGGCCGGGGCCTTGGGCTCCGGCTTGTCGGCCACGACGGCCTCGGTGGTGAGGAACAGGCCCGCGATGGACGCGGCGTTCTGCAGCGCCGAGCGGGTGACCTTGACGGGATCGATGATGCCCGCGTCGAGCAGGTTCTCGTACTCGCCGGTCGCGGCGTTCAGGCCCTCGCCCACGGGGAGGTGGATGACCTTCTCCGCCACGACGCCGCCCTCGAGGCCGGCGTTGACCGCGATCTGCTTGAGCGGTGCCTGGATGGCGACCTTGACGATGCTCGCACCGGTGGACTCGTCACCGACGAGATCGAGCGAGTCGAAGGTGTCCTTGCCGGCCTGCAGCAGCGCGACGCCGCCACCGGCGACGACGCCCTCGTCCACGGCGGCCTTGGCGTTGCGCACGGCATCCTCGATGCGGTGCTTGCGCTCCTTGAGCTCGACCTCGGTCGCGGCACCGGCCTTGATGACGGCCACGCCGCCGGCCAGCTTCGCGAGACGCTCCTGGAGCTTCTCGCGGTCGTAGTCCGAGTCCGAGTTCTCGATCTCGGTGCGGATCTGGGAGACGCGACCGGCGATGCGATCGGCGTCGCCCGTGCCCTCGACGATGGTGGTCTCGTCCTTGGTGACGACGATCTTGCGCGCCTGGCCGAGCTGCTCGAGACCCGCGGTCTCCAGCTTGAGGCCGACCTCCTCGGAGATGACCTGGCCGCCGGTGAGGATAGCCATGTCCTCGAGCATCGCCTTGCGGCGGTCGCCGAAGCCGGGGGCCTTGACGGCCACGGACTTGAAGGAGCCCTTGAGCTTGTTGACCACGAGGACCGCGAGGGCCTCGCCCTCGATGTCCTCGGCGATGATCGCGAGCGGCTTGCCGGCCTGGATGACCTTCTCCAGCAGCGGCAGCAGGTCCTTGACGGAGGAGACCTTGGAGGACAGCAGGAGGATGTAGGGATCCTCGAGCACGGTCTCCTGGCGCTCGGCGTCGGTGACGAAGTAGGGCGAGATGTAGCCCTTGTCGAACCGCATGCCCTCGGTGAGCTCCAGCTCGAGGCCCATGGTGTTGGACTCCTCGACCGTGATCACGCCCTCCTTGCCGACCTTGTCGAGCGCCTCGGCGATGAGCTCGCCGATCGCCGGGTCAGCGGCGGAGATGCCTGCGGTGTGAGCGATCTGCTCCTTGGTCTCGATCTCCTTGGCCTGCGCGAGCAGGGTCTCGGAGACCGCGGCCACGGCCTTGTCGATGCCGCGCTTGAGCGCGATCGGGTTGGCGCCGGCGGCGACGTTGCGCAGGCCCTCCTTGACCAGGGCCTGGGCGAGGACGGTGGCGGTGGTGGTGCCGTCGCCCGCGATGTCGTCGGTCTTCTTGGCGACCTCCTTGACGAGCTCGGCGCCGATCTTCTCGTAGGGATCGTCGAGTTCGATCTCCTTGGCGATCGACACGCCGTCGTTGGTGATGGTGGGGGCGCCCCAGGACTTCTCGAGCACGACGTTGCGGCCCTTGGGGCCGAGGGTGACCTTGACGGCGTCGGCGAGCTGGTTCATTCCCCGCTCGAGGCCGCGCCGGGCCTCCTCGTCGTAAGAGATGAGCTTGGCCATTGTGGAATCTCTCCCGTGTGGTGTGGTGTCCACCCGACCCAGTGCCCGCGACGGACGAGAGCCGACGCCGTGTTCATGTCCCACGGCGCCGACCCCCTCACGGGGCCGGAATGTTCGCGGTCGGCGAGGCGGTGGCCGCCTGCCGATCCTGCGCCCGAGGGGCGAGAGCTCCGTCGCACGAGGCGCTGTCACTCTCGATCAACGAGTGCCAGAACATCATAAGCACTCTGGGGCGGAGAGTGCTAACTCTGCGCTCACGGCGGACACGGTGTCGCGGTCACGGGGGTCGCGGTCACGGGGTCGCGGTCACGACGCAGCACACGGCACCACGGACGACGCAGCGCGCGGCCCCGTGGCGGGATGCCGCGCGCTGCGTCCGGGATCGTGCCGGGTTGGGGCGTCCCGGCGCGCCGGACGTCCGCCCGGCGGGCCGCTCAGCCCCGCTCAGCCCTCGCCGTCGTCCTCGCCCTGGTCGCCGTCGCCGGGCTCGGTGACGGCCACGAAGGTGACGGCGGCGTCGTACTCGTCGCTCTGTCGCGCCTCCCCGGCGCCCACCTGCTCCGCGAGGGCCTGCGCGGTGTCCGCATCGTCCTCGGCGCGGTAGAACACCACCGGCTCCTGCTGGGGGTTGTCCGCGGTGGAGACGCTGACGTCCTCCCAGCCCTCGCCCTCGAGGGTGTCGCGCCAGGTGCCGGCCAGCCCGTTGATGCCACCGGCGTTGACCACCAGGACAGGGGTGGACAGATCCGGCTCCGCGGCCGGCTCCTCCTCGGCCTCGCCCTCGTCCTCCTCGGTGGCCTCCTCGGAGGACTCGCTCTCCGCGGCGGTGGTGGGGTCCTCGGCGCGGTCGTCGCCGTTGCCGCCCATCCCGCCGATGACGAAGAGGAGCACCACCAGAAGCACCGCGGCGGCGCCGATGATGATGATGTACAGCAGGTTCTCCCGCCAGAACGGCAGCTCGGCGCGATGGGCGCCGTGGAAGGACACGGAGTCCGCCTCGTCGTCGAATCGGTCCGGGGGGTAGGGATACTGGGAATCAGCCACGGCCCCATTAAACCTGCTCCACCGGATCAGGGGGTGGAGCACACGCCCTGGACGGCGGCGCTCAGGCGACCCGATGGGTGTCGTCGGCGGCCGAGGGACCGTCCTCGGAGGTGCGCCGGGCGCGCAGCCGATGGACGACGGAGGGGGCCGCGCGCAGCGCCGCGGGGTCGTCGAGCAGCGTGTTGAGCCGCACGTAGTAGGCGACCTTGGAGAGGCCGATCTCCTCGCGGATCGCCCGCTCCTTGGTGCCGACGTAGCGGAAGGTGCGCCCCTCGAGCGCGAGGATCCGGCGGTCGCGATCGCTCAGCGCTCCCTGCGGTCCGGGCAGTGACGGATCGGACACCGCCGCGGGAGTGTCGCCCTCGGTCAGCGGCTCCGTCGGGCGCTCCGCCCCTCGTCCTGCGCGGTCCGGGCCGTCCTGCCCGTCGACCGCGTCCTGCCCGGGGACCTGAGGGTCGCGGGTGGCGCGGAGGGCGGGGTCGGAGTGCATGCCCCGAGCGTACGGCGCGGCAGCGGGCGGAGCTCCGCGGCACGCCGGGCCCGCGCGCGACGGCCCGCGCGCGATGGCGATGGGAGACTGCCGGCATGCCGACGCCGCTCTCGCAGACCATCGCCGCCGACTGGGCCCAGGCCCTCGCTCCCGTCGAGGACCGGGTCCACGAGATCGGGGGCTTCCTGCGCACCGAGGTGGAGGCCGGGCGGGGCTACCTGCCCGCCGGCGCGAGGGTGCTGCGTGCCTTCGACCGGCCGATGTCCGAGGTGAAGGTGCTGATCGTCGGCCAGGACCCCTACCCCACCCCCGGCCACCCGATCGGATTGTCCTTCGCCGTGGAGCGGGACGTGCGGCCGCTTCCCCGCTCGCTGACGAACATCTACACCGAGCTCGAGTCGGATCTGGGGATCCCGCGCGCCGCCCACGGCGACCTCTCCGCCTGGCAGGACCAGGGGGTGCTGCTGCTGAACCGGGTGCTCACCGTCACCCCCGGCGCCCCGGCCTCGCATCGTCGGCGCGGCTGGGAGGAGGTCACCGGCCGCGCCCTGCAGGCGCTGGTCGCGCGCGGCGGTCCTCTGGTGGCGATCCTGTGGGGCCGCGACGCGCAGTCGCTGATCCCGATGCTGGGCGAGGTGCCGCACATCGCCAGCCCGCATCCCAGCCCGCTGTCGGCCTCCCGCGGGTTCTTCGGCTCCCGTCCGTTCTCCCGCGCGAACGCGCTGCTCGAGCAGCAGGGGGCGGCACCGATCGACTGGCGCGTCCCGGGCTGAGCCCGCCGCCGCGGCCCTGCGGAGCTCAGCCCTCGACCCAGGTCCAGCTGTCCAGGATCGCCCGGATCTGCGGGGACAGCTCGGACGCCCCGTGCGTCTCCGCGACGATCTGGACCACCTCGTCGCCCGCGTCGGCGCAGTACATCTCCCCCACCACGTCCTCACCGTCGTGGGTGCCCAGGGCGCGATGCGCCGGGAGCTCCCGCCCGCCCACGGTGACCTCGTCCAGCTCCTGCGGATCGTCGGACTCGTCCCAGCTGAAGCCGATCCAGGTCGCCTGGGTGCGGCAGGTGACCACCGCATGGAACTCCGAGTCGAAGGAGTAGACGGTCAGGCTGTTGGTCGCGAGCTCGTCGAAGTCCTCGGGGTCGATGTCGACATCGGCCACCTCGGCCACCCCGTCGCTGTCCTGGAGGATCTCGCCGTCGCTGAGGTCGAACCAGGTGGCGGGATAGGCGAAGGTGAAGTGCTCGTGCTCGATCGTCCTCGTCTCCGCGACGTCGGCGGTCTCCTCGGTCTCCTCGGCGCCGCCCGAGGATCCCCCGCGGACCACGAGATGGACCACGCCGCCGGTGACGGCGAGGAAGGCGAGCGCCAGCAGCATGAGCACGCAGGCGATCGCGATCCAGAAGCCGGTCCGCGGGCGCTGCGGCGGCGGAGGCGTGGGCGGGGGCAAGGGCGGTGGCGTGCCGGCGCCCGGCGGTGCGCCACCCGGTCCCGCGAACGGCTGTCCCATGATTCCCCTCGCCCCTCGGTCGAGCTCCCTCGGTCTGCGTCCGCGATCCGCCGACGGCGCCGTCCGCGGAGCACCCCGCCATCGTACGGACGCCACTACTGTGGTGCCACGACGAGCGCCCCGTCACCGACTCCCCGTGGAGGACCCGATGCCCCTCAACGCCGCGCAGTTCACTCCGCAGGGACCGGGGGTCGACTACGACCCCCACTGGTACCGCAAGGCGGTCTTCTACGAGGTGCTGGTCCGCGCCTTCGCCGACGGCAACGGCGACGGCACCGGGGACTTCACCGGCCTCATCGAGAGGCTCGACTACCTGCAGTGGCTGGGCATCGACTGCCTGTGGCTGCCGCCCTTCTTCGCCTCGCCGCTGCGCGACGGCGGCTACGACATCTCCGACTACGAGGCGGTGCTGCCCGAGTTCGGCTCGATCACCGACTTCGAGCGCCTGGTCTCCGAGGCGCACCGGCGCGGGATCCGGGTGATCATCGACCTGCCGCTGAACCACACCTCGGACAAGCACCCCTGGTTCCTCGAGTCCCGCTCGGACCCGGAGGGCCCCTACGGAGACTTCTTCGTGTGGTCGGACACCGACGAGAAGTACTCCGAGGCCCGGATCATCTTCGTGGACACCGAGGAGTCCAACTGGAGCTTCGACCCGGTGCGTCGGCAGTTCTACTGGCACCGCTTCTTCTCCCACCAGCCCGATCTGAACTTCGAGAACCCGAAGGTCCGCGAGGCCATGTTCGAGGTGGTGCGGTTCTGGATGGACAAGGGCATCGACGGCTTCCGGGCCGATGCGATCCCCTACCTGTTCGAGGAGGAGGGCACCGACGGCGAGAACCTCCCCGCCACCCATGACTTCCTCGCGGAGCTGCGCGCCTTCGTGGACGCGCGCTGGCCGGGCCGGGTGATCGTCGCCGAGGCGAACCAGTGGCCGGCCGACGTGGTGGAGTACTTCGGCACCGAGGAGCGGCCCGAGTGCCACATGTGCTTCCACTTCCCGGTGATGCCGCGGCTGTTCTACGCCCTGCGGGAGGGCAGCGCCCGCCAGATCGTCGAGATCCTGGAGGACACCCCGGAGATCCCCTCCGGCGCGCAGTGGGGCACGTTCCTGCGCAACCACGACGAGCTGACCCTCGAGATGGTCAGCGGCGAGGACCGCTCGGCGATGCTGGGCTGGTACGCGCCGGATTCGCGGATGCGGGCGAACGTGGGCATCCGTCGGCGCCTCGCGCCGCTGCTGGACAACTCCCGCGGCGAGCTGGAGATCATCCACGCCCTGCTGCTGTCCCTGCCCGGCTCGCCGTTCCTCTACTACGGCGACGAGATCGCGATGGGCGACAACATCTGGCTCGACGACCGCGACGCGGTGCGCACGCCGATGCAGTGGACCCCGGACCGCAACGCCGGGTTCAGCGAGATCACCGACCCCGGGAAGCTGTACCTGCCGGTCATCCAGTCGCTGGTCTACCACTACGCCACCACCAACGTGGAGGCGCACATGGCGCACTCGAGCTCTCTGCTGCACTTCGTGCGCTGGATGCTCGCGGTGCGGAAGGAGCACGAGGCCTTCGGCATGGGCGCCTATCGCAACGTGCCGACGGACTCGGACCGGGCACTGGCCTTCACCCGCACCTATGACGGCGCCGAGCACGGGGAGGAGGCGGAGTTCCACGCCGAGACGCTGCTGTGCGTGTTCAACCTCTCCGCCCAGCCGGTGACGGCCACCCTGGATCTGGGCGGGCTGGCCCGGCGCACGGTGCGCGACCTGTTCGGCGGCCACGAGTTCCCCGCCGTCGGCGAGGACGGCACGCTGACCGTCACGCTCGGGACGCACGGCTACTACTGGCTCAAGGTCCGGCCGCTGCACCCCGACGGCGAGCCGATGACGGTCACCACCGCGCTGCCGGTGATCGCGGAGGACCCCGCGGGCTCCTGAGCGCAGGAGCGTCGCGCCGTGCGGGTGCGGCGAGCGGATGTGCCATCCTCGGGGGTCGACGCACCGCCCGCGTCCGACGCGCGGGCGGCCGGTCACCGAGCGCGCGTGACCGACCACGAGGCCACGAAGGGAGAGCGCGGTGAGAGAGCCCCGTTCGACGGCGCAGGAGGCCGAGGATCCGAGCACCGACCCGGACCGCCTCCTCGAGCTCGCCCGGAAGCATCCCCAGCTGCACCGGCTGCTCGTGCTGAACCCCTCGACGCCCGAGGTGGCGCGCCAGTGGATCCTGGCCACCGACCCCTGGGCCAAGCGGGCCTACGAGGACAGCCGGGAGGCGCGGCCCGAGGACGCCGCAGCCGACGGGGCGGGAGTCGAGGACGCCGGGGTCGAGGAGCCGACCGCGGCCATGGACCCGGTGCCCGAGGATCCTGCCCCGAACCGCACCCCTCCCCCGGCGCCCCCACCCGCGCCCATGCCCGACGACCCCGACCTCGTCTCCGCCTGGGGCGAGTTCCCCGACGACGTGGTCTGGGGCGGGGCCGGCACCACCTCCGAGGACAGCCCGACCGCACCCGCGCGCACCGCGCCCGTGCGCGTCTCCGAGGAGGCCGGGGTGGTGCCGCTGGGTCCCGTGCCGTCGGCCGCCTCCTCGGCGGCGTCCCCTGCTCCCGCGGCCGCCGCGGGCGAGAGCTCCGCCGCCGGGCCCCCGGCCCGGCCCCACGACCCCGAGGAGGGGGACGGCTCCGGGCCCTCCCGCCGGGCCTGGTTCGCCTGCGGCGGATGTCTGGTGCTCGCCCTGCTGCTGGTGCTCGTGATGGCCCTGGTGGGCCGCGCCTGGCTCACCGGCGACGAGGAGGCCCAGGACGACGGCGCGACCACGTCCGCCGAGGCCGCCCCCAGCGAGGAGCCGACCGAGGAGACCGCCGAGGACGAGACGACGGAGGAGACCACGAGCGCGGATCCGGTCTCGCCCGCCCCTGACGATGCGCAGGAGATGACCGAGCTGTCCTCCCCCACCGGCAACATCGTCTGCCGGCTCGACGAGGACTCGGCGACCTGCTCGCTCGAGCAGCAGGACTACGCCCAGAACGATCTCGAGGACTGCGGGGACGACACCTTCTCGATCGCCGTCGCCGAGCAGGACGCCGCTCCCGACTGCGGCACCTCCGCCCTCAGCGACTCCGCCGAGACCCTCGACTACGGCGAGAGCGCGACGAACGGCGAGATGGCCTGCACGAGCCGCTCCGACGGAATGACCTGCTGGAACATCATGACCGGCAAGGGGTTCACGGTGAGCCGCTCGAGCTACGAGACGTTCTGACCCCTCGGGCCGACGGTCGGGAGCCGGGAGCCGGGAGTCGGGAGTCGGGAGGAGCCGACCCCGACGTGACCCGGGGACCGCAGGCGCGGTCAGGGGCGAGGAGAGCTGGAGACGAGATTCGAACTCGCAACCGCCTGTTTACAAGACAGGTGCGCTACCGTTGCGCCACTCCAGCGGGAGGGACCGGCCGACGGATCGACCGGTCCCGGAGAGTGTAGTGGGAGAGCGCGGGCCCGGGCGCGCCCTTTCCGTGCGCGGCGCGGGGACTCAGCCCTCGCCGCCGTCGGAGGCGCCGCCGCCGTCGGACGGAGCGGCCTCGCCGCCCGCCGCCAGCACGGCCTCGCGCAGCTGCCCCGGCTGGGACCACTGCTGCGAGTCGAGCGTGGTGCCGTCGATCTCCACGTACGGCGTGCCGCCGCCGGTCTCCGACCCGTAGGGATCGGCGACCTGCCGCACCCACGGCTGGTAGGTCTTCTCGCCGATGCAGGACTGCACCTCGTCCGAGGCGCCGGCCTCCTGCGCATAGGCCCAGATCTGGTCGTCGTCCAGGCCCGCGCTGCCCTCGGCCGGCTGGTTGGCGAACATGAGCTGCTGGAAGGGGATGACGTTGTCGGGGTCGTCGTCCCAGACGCACACGAGCGCGTTCGCCGCACGGGAGGAGTAGTCGCCCGTGGTCGAGGCGGAGTCCAGGCCGCGTCGGGGCACGAAGTTCACGGTCGCCTCCTCCTCGGCGACCATCTGCTCGATGTCATCGCCGTTGAGCTCCTCGAACTGGCCGCAGAAGGGGCAGATGAAATCCAGATGGATCTCGAGCACCGGCTTGCCGGAGTCCTCGGGGGCGCCGACGGACAGGTACGGCTGCTCCTCGCTCATGCCCTCCGGGACCGCGACGGGACCCTCCGGCTGCACCGCGCGGTAGATCAGGAACCCGAGCCCGGTGGCGAGCACCAGGGCGACCACGGTGATCGCGGCGATCACGACGGTGCGCACGGTGCGCTGGCGCTTCAGCTCGGCCTGACGCTGCTTGCGCAGGGCCTCCCGCTGCGCTTCGCGGCGCTCCTGCGCTGACTTGGACGAACCGGACGCGGCCATGGATTCTCCTCGCCCCGATCAGGGGCTGCGGTGGGCGACAAGGTCGATGAGAGCTTAACGGTCGGCGGCTGGGAGCCAGGGGACGGGATGGGGCACCTCACGCGGCGGCGATGCGGGCCCTCGGGGACGGGCGCGCTCAGCGCCGCCAGAGCGCGATGTCGTCGAGCCGGGGTCCGCTCGGGAAGGGGAAGTAGTCCACCATCCCCTCCCGGGCCAGCAGAGTGAAGACCACGGCGCCGAGCAGCAGCAGGAGCAGCCCCAGCACCACCGCCCCCCAGACCATGTCCGGGGCCGCGGCGTCGAGCATCCTGTGCGCGCCGTTGCGGGTGGTGCGGCTGCCCAGACCCACCCAGGTGATCAGCAGCGTGATCGCCATCGCGAGGCCGAAGGCGGCGGCATCGGGCGGCGCGGAGCCCTGCAGCAGCGTCCACCCCGCGTCGAAGGCGATGCCCACCAGCAGACCGAGGATCAGGGGGAACAGCGCCTGCAGCGCGATCTCGAGCAGTCCCAGCAGGAAGCGGAAGGGGCTCGCGAGCCCCGCCCGCCAGGCCGGTCCGGCGCCGGTGGATCCCCGCAGGCGCTGGCCGGCCACGGCCTGGTGGGACCGCTCCCAGGTGCGGGCCAGGGCCCCGAGCAGCAGCAGCACAGCGAGCGAGGCGTACGGCGCGATCGCCGCGAGCGAGACGATGAGCAGGTGCCCGATCCACACCAGCAGCGGGCGCCGGGGCGGCGGCTGCGGCCAGGGGCCGTAGGGGCCGGCCTGCGCCTGCGGCAGCATCTGGCCCGGCGGCGCCATGGTGCCCTGCGGCGCCATGGTGCCCTGCGGCGCCATCTGGCCCTGCGGGTCCCACGGCTGGGGCTCCTGCATCGCCTGCTGGACCGGGGGGCGGGCGGAGGGGGACCGCGTCGGCGCGTGCTCCCGCCGCGGGTCGTGTTGCCACGGCTGCTGAGGGCGCGGGTCCTGCTGCGGCGGCACGACGGGCAGGGCACGGGTGGGGGTGCCGATGACGGGCAGCGCCTCGGTGGCCGGCTCGTCCGGGGTGGCGACCGGCGGCAGGACCGCGGTGGGCGGCTCCGCCGGGGTGCTCATCGCCGGCAGCACCTCGGTGGCCGGCTCCTGGCCGGAGGGCAGGGCGGTGGTCGCGTCGACGTCGGGCTCGGCCTCTGCACGGGCATCGGCACCGGCGCCGGGGGCAGCGCCGAGGTCTGCACCGGAGACAGCATCGGGACCGGGCTCGTCCCCGGCACCGGCCGCTTCCCCGCCGGCGGCGGATGCCGCTCCGGCGGCCGCCGCACCCGCGGCGGGCAGGACCGAGGTGCGAGGTCCGGCGCCGAGCAGCTCCGTCTCCCCCGGGTCGTCGTAGCGGGTGAGGTCGAGGTCCGCCAGGCGGGCGAGCAGCTCCGCCGGCTCGGGTCGCTGCGCGGGATCGGACTGCAGCGCCGAGGAGAGCCAGGCGGCGAGCTCCGTGGGAGCCCCCTCGATGTCGAGCTCCCCCCGCTCGGCACGCAGGAACACCACGTCGGCGCGTCCGGTGCCGTAGGGCTCCCGGCCGGTCGCGGCGAAGGCCAGCAGCGCCGCCCACGCCCACCAGTCCGCCGCCTCGTCCGTGCGGTTGGTGCGGATCACCTCGGGGTCGAGATAGGTGGCGGTGCCCATCACCAGCCCCGTCGAGGTCAGCCGCGAGGTCTCGGCTGCGATGGCGATTCCGAAGTCGATGATCACCGGGTCCAGCCGGTCCCCGTCGGGGTCGAACCCGGTGAGATCCTCCTCGGAGGCGCCGCGCAGCATGATGTTGCTGGGCTTGAGATCCCGATGGATCACGCCCGCCGCGTGGATGGCCCGCAGCGTCTCCCCCATCACCAGACCGATCTCGCGCACCGCCTCGGGATGCAGGCCGCCGTGGGTGCGCACGGCGTCCTCGAGCGTGGGGCCGGGGACGAACTCGGTGACCACGAAGGCGTCGGAGGACTCGAGCTCCGCGTCCAGGATCCGCACGATGTTGTCGTTGCGCACGAGCTTCTGCGCGGCCACCTCGCGGGCCAGGCGCTCCCGTGCGTGCGCGTCGTCCGCGATCTCGTGGCGCAGCAGCTTGATCGCCACCTCGTTCCCGTCGGCGTCGTGCGCCCGGTACACGATCCCCATGCCGCCGGCGCCGATCCTGTCGAGCACCTCGTATCCGGAGTCCTCGGCGAGCGCCACCAGCCGCGGGTCGCGGGGGGTGCTGCGGGGCGTGCGGGACCGGTCCATGCCCGCCATGCTACGAGGCCCGCGACCGGGGGCGCGCAGGCTTCACCGCACCCGCACAGGGTCCGCACCGGAGCGCGACGGCGTCGGAGCCCCGTCGGCCGCCGTTCCCCGGAGCGGACCCGGCGTGAGACGATCGGGCCGCGCCACGGTGGGCGCCGCGAGGTCGGGACGCGCCATTCCGGCGTCCCCAGGAGCGGAAGGGCCCCGTCACCATGCGATCGACTCTGTTCGATGCCTCCCACCAGGAGCGCCAGACGGCCGAGAGGTGGACCCTGCAGTCCCCCAAGATGCTGCGCTGCGCCTTGGACCCGCAGTCCCCCGAGATCATCTCCGCGGCCGGCGCGATGGTCGCCTACCAGGGGCAGATGGACTTCTCCTACCAGGGCTCCGGCGGCGGCATGAAGATGCTCAAGAAGATGGCCACCGGCGAAGGCTCGAACCTGATGCGCACCCGCGGTCACGGCGAGATCTTCTACGCGCGGCAGAACAACCAGATCTTCCTGATCCAGCTCGAGGGTGAGGCCCTCACCCTGAACACGCGGAACATGCTCGCCTTCGACAGCTCCATCCAGTGGGACATCCGGTCCCTGGGCGGGGCGGGCTTCATGGCCGGCGGACTGTTCAACCTGTTCCTGCAGGGCCAGGGCATGGTCGCGCTCACCTCCGACGGCCCGCCGCTGCTGCTGGACTGCTCCCGGCAGCCCACCTACGTGGACCCGCAGGCCGCGGTGTGCTGGTCCGCGAACCTCCAGCCGCAGATCAAGAACGACTTCAAGGTGGGCTCGCTGATCGGGCGCGGCTCCGGCGAGTCCTTCCAGCTCGGCTTCCACGGCCCGGGCTTCGTGGTGGTCCAGCCGTCCGAGGGGATGCCGACCGTCACGTCGTCCTGAGCGTCGGCCGCCGCGAGCACCCCGGGACCCGTCGCCACGTCTACGATGACCTGGTGACTTCCACACCTCCGCAGGCCCTGGTCGACGAGCTCGACGCTCTCGGCCCGGTGGGTCGACGCCGGGCGGCGAGCTCGGCGGCGGCGATGTTCGCCGGCGACGTCTCCGCCGCCTCCCCCGCCATCGATCCCGTGCCCGTGGTGCTGGACGCCGAGGCATGGGCGCAGCTCTCCGCAGGGCTGATCCAGCGGGTGCGCCTGCTGGACGCGCTGCACGCGGATCTCTACGGCCCCCGCACCGTGCTCGCGACGGACGTCGCCCCCGTCTCTCAGCTGCTGCAGGACCCCGCCTACCTGCGTACCGCGGTCGGCATCCCGGCCCGCGGCGCCCACCACCTGTTCGCCCTGACCAGCACCGTGGCGCGCACGACCGACGGGACCTGGGTGGTGCTCGAGGACTCCGTGGACGTGCCCGACGGCGCGGGCACCACCCTCGAGCTGCGCCGGGTGCTCTCCCGCTGCGCGCCGACCCTCTACCGCTCGACCCCGCTGCGCCGGCTGCACCCCTTCTTCGACACGGTCCGCACCGCGCTGCACCATCGCACGCGCGCCGAGGGCCGTGCGGGACGCACGGTGGTCCTCACCGAGGACTCCGCCGGTCCGCTGCAGGCCTTCGACCACAGCTGGTTGGCGAACCTGCTGGGAGCGCCCGTGGTCTCCGTCGGCGACCTGCGCACCGGCTCGGGCACGCTCACCCTGCGCCTTCCCGGACTGGACTCCGATCCCGGCGACGCCGTGGACGCGCTGCTGCGCCTGGTGCCCTCGCAGCTGGTGGACCCGCTGGATCTGGGGCCGACGCCGCTGGGCGGGGTGACCGGGCTGGTCGAGGCCGCTCGCTGCGGCGACGTGGAGATCCTCAACCCCCTCGGGGCCGGACTGCTGGAGAATGCGGACCTGCGCGCCGCCCTGCCGGACCTGTGCCGTCAGCTGCTCCACGAGGACCTGCTCCTGCGGCCGGCCGCCGAGGGGGCCGAGCTGACCGGCTGGCTGGGCCTGGACCCCGAGGGCGGCGACCACCTGGTCGAGCGTCCGGTGCGGCTCCGACTGCTGGTCATGGCCGCCGAGGACGGCTTCGAGGTGCTGCCCGGTGGGATCGCCACCACCGCCGACGACGGCCCCGCGGCGATCAAGGACGTGTGGGTCACGGTGCCCGAGACCGCCGCGGTCGCGGGCGGGACGGACGCCGACGGCGAGGGCGAGAGCTCCGAGCCGAAGGCGCCGTCGGCCGCCGCTCCCGGAGTTCTCACCGCCTATCCCGCGATGACCCGCTCGATCGGCTCGGACCTGTTCTGGTTCGGCCGCTACCTGGAGCGGGTCGACTCCACCGCGCGTCTGCTGCGCACCGTGCTGGACACCGTCAACGACCTGGACTCCGAGAGCGGCTCCGCGGCCCGCACCGCACAGGCCGTGCTGCTGAGCGCGATCACCGAGGCCACGACCACCTATCCGGGCTTCCTGGACCTGGACCTGCGGGACCGGGAGGCGGTCCACTCCGAGGTCGAGAGCCTGCTGACCGACCGGGGACGTCCCGGCTCGCTCGCGCAGTCCTTCGCCGCTCTCGCCCAGACCACCCGCACCCTGCGGGACCTCATCTCCGACGACATCTGGCCCGTGATCGCCCGGATGAACGGCCGACTGCGCAACCTGGGCGGGAGCGACGCCCCACCGCTCGAAGAGGGGCTGACGGACATCGTCGACGGCTGCCTGACCCTGTCCGGAGCGGTCGCCGACTCGATGCCGCGGAACCTGGGCTGGGACCTCACCGAGGTGGGGCGCAAGATCGAGCGGACGATG
The DNA here is from genome assembly GCF_052446295.1 of Brachybacterium sp. AOP43-C2-M15. Lineage (NCBI taxonomy): Bacteria > Bacillati > Actinomycetota > Actinomycetes > Micrococcales > Dermabacteraceae > Brachybacterium > Brachybacterium sp. AOP43-C2-M15. The sequence continues at coordinate 99,354 of NZ_JBQSWB010000009.1, read as the reverse complement.
AGCCTGCTGGCCCTGCTGCGCGCGACGCTGGGCAGGCGCCGCACCCGCGCCGCGGAGGCCCGCATCGCCGGTGCGGTCGCGCTGATCACCGAGTCCGGCGCCTCCTACCGGCGCTCGTACCACGCGGCGGTGCAGCCCGAGCTGCTGGTGGAGCTGCTGCTGGACGACACCACGCTCCCGCGGTCGATCGCCTTCCAGCTCGATCGGCTGGGGCTCGCCCTGGACCGGCTGCCGGAGGTCTCCCCCTCCCCCGAGCTGCGCGCCCCGCTCACCTCCCTCCGCTCCCGCCTGGCGTCCTGGCAGCCGCAGGAGCTGCTGCGTCCGCGGGACGGGGCCGACGCCGTCGACGGCGCCCCCACCGCGCTGCTGGACGAGGCCGACGCCGCGGTGGAGTCCCTGCGCGAGCTCGCCACCGCGCTCGAGAACCGCTACTTCCGCCCCTCCGAATCCACCTCACGTTGGGGGATCGACGATGTCTGAGAGCTCCCGAGCAGCCACCCGCTCGCGCCCTCTGCTCCCGCTACGGGACGAGGACGCGCCCGCCGCCGAGGCCGTCCACTACCGGGTCCACCACCTGACCTCGTACCGCTACGCGAAGCCGGTCACCCGCAACTACGGCCGCGCCCACGTGGAGCCGCGGGCCACCCCCCACCAACGGGTCCTCTCCCACGAGGTGGCGGTGGACCCGACCCCCGCCCGGCTCACCGCGCACACCGATTTCTACGGGAACTCCTCGACGTACCTGCTGGTCGACGAGCAGCACACCCAGCTCGACGTCCACTCCCACGCCCGCGTCACGGTCGCCGAGCGCCGCTACCCGATCGAGCCGATGTCCCGCCCCTGGGAGCAGTGCACCCCGGAGCACTGGGGATCGCTGCTGCCCGACTCGGGGCTCGACTTCGTCCACCCCTCCCCCCGCGTGCCCGTGATCGCGGCGGCGCAGGAGATCTCCGCGGAGGTGTTCCGGCCGGGCCGTGCGATCGGCGAGTGCCTCGCGGACCTCACCGCCCTGATCCACACCGACTTCACCTACGACTCGCAGGCCACCACCGTCACCTCGACCCTCGAGGAGGTGCTCGCGCAGCGGCACGGCGTGTGCCAGGACTTCTCGCACGTCGGGGTCGCCGCGGTGCGCGCCGCGGGGCTCGCCGCCCGGTACGTCTCCGGGTACCTGCGCACGGCGCCGACGGCCGAGGGCGCACTGGGCACCGCCCCGGTCGGCGAGATGGTGGGCTCGGCCGCCTCCCACGCCTGGCTCAGCGTGCTCGTGCCCGGCACCGGCTGGGTGGACATCGATCCCACCAACCGCACCTTCGTGGACCAGCGCTTCGTGACCACCGCCTGGGGCCGCGACTACGCCGACGTGCCCCCGCTGAAGGGCATCGTCGTCGGCCCTCCCGGGGCGACCAGCACCCTCGGCGTCTCCGTCGGCGTCGTGCCCGAGCCCCCGGGCGGCAGCCCGGAGTGAACGGCCCGTCGCGAGCGCCCGGCGAGAGCGCCCATCGCGAGCTGCCCGTCACGAGCGCCCGGCGCGAGCGCCCCTCCCTCACCGCGTCGTCCTGCTCACAGCCGCCGCGGGCAGGGCGAATTTCGCGTATAGAGTGGTGCGGAAATCTGTGTAGCGCGGAGTGCGGCGTGTGAACCGCGACGCCCTGGACCGCATCCGACCCGGCGCCCTCGCGCCACGAGACCGAGGTGAGATGTCCTCCTCCCAGCAGCCCTTCCGTCTGGCCGTGATCGGCTCCGGCCCCGCCGGCGTCTACGCCGCTGAGACCCTGCTGCGCACGCCGCAGGTCAAGAACGGGGAGCTCGAGGTCAGCATCGACCTGTTCGACCGCTTCCCGGCGCCCTTCGGCCTGATCCGCTACGGCGTCGCCCCGGACCACCCCCGCATCAAGGGCATCATCACCGCGCTGCACCGCATCCTGGGGCGCGGTGACATCCGCTTCCTGGGCGACGTCGAGTTCGGCACCGACCTCACCGCCGAGGATCTTCGCGCCCACTACGACGCAGTCGTCTTCGCCACCGGCGCCCTCAAGGACGCGGACCTCCCGGTCCCCGGCATCGAGCTCGAGGGGTCCCACGGCGCCGCCGACTTCGTGGCCTGGTACGACGGCAACCCGGACTACCCCCGCACCTGGGACCTGGACGCCGAGAGCGTCGCCGTGATCGGCAACGGCAACGTCGCACTGGACGTGGCCCGGGTGCTCTCCAAGAGCGCCGACGAGCTGCTGCGCACGGAGATCCCCGAGAACGTCTACGAGGGCCTGCGGGCCGCTGCGACGACCGACGTGCACGTCTTCGGCCGGCGCGGCCCCGCCCAGACCAAGTTCTCGCCCCTCGAGGCCCGCGAGCTCGCCCACCCCCAGGGCCTGCAGGTCGTCATGGACCCCCGCGACCTCGAGCAGATCACCGACGCCGAGTGGGAGGCCATCAAGGCGGACAAGCGCACCGACCAGGTGGTCCAGACGTTCGTCGGCTGGCTCGAGGAGCAGCAGCGCCGCGAGGCCGCCGGCGAGGAGCCCACCGACCGCGAGGGAGGCCCCGTCCGCCGTCGCCTGCACATGCACTTCTGGCACCGCCCCGTCGAGGTCCTCGGGGAGGACGGCCGGGTCACGGGGATGCGCTTCGAGCGCACCCGGCTCGACACGGAGGGTCGCGTGGAGGGCACCGGCGAGCTCGTCGACTACGAGCTCGGCGCGGTCTACCGGGCCGTGGGCTACCACGGCTCCGAGCTGCCCGGCATCCCCTACGACGCGAAGCGCGGCGTGATCCACAACGTCGCCGGCCGCGTCACCGAGGCCGACGGCACCGTCATCCCCGGCGTCTACGCCAACGGCTGGATCAAGCGCGGGCCGGTCGGTCTCATCGGCGCCACCAAGTCCGACGCCATCGAGACCATCTCCAGCCTGCTCGAGGACATCGCCTCCGGCACCCTCTCCGCCGCGCCGGAGCGCGAGGAGGACGCGATCCTGCGCCTGCTCGAGGACCGCGGCGTGCAGTACACGACCTGGGACGGCTGGACGGCGCTGGACGACCACGAGAAGGCCCTCGGCGCCGCCGCGGTGGACGCCGACGGCGAGCCCCGCGCCCGCATCAAGGTCGTCGAGCGCGAGGAGATGGTGAGGGTCTCCCGGGACGGCGCGAACCAGCCCTCCCACGCCTGACGGAGCGCGGGTCGGCCCGGAGCGCGGGTCGGCCCGGAGCGCGGTTCGGCCCGGCCCGCGCCTCACCCCCGGCGTGATCGCCGCATCGCGCACGTGACACTCACACACCGCCCGCCCATTCCCCCGATATCTCCCACCGGTGAACGAGATCGGGGGAATCGGTCAGCGTGCCGTGGCCACCGGCGAGCGGGGCAGTCCAGACGCAGCGAACGTGCCCCGACCACCAGCAGCACACCGCAGACCCAGCCGACGTGCCCCGACCACCAGCAGCACACCGCAGGAACAGCGCGCACGCCGTGATGGTCAGCGGGGATTCGTGCCACCGAGCGCGTCGTCCAGCAGTGCCAGGAAAGGTGCCGGGTCACGCAGGTCGGAGGCCACGATGCGGAGCACCGTCCAGCCCTCGCGATGCAGCACCGCATCCTTGCCGTGGTCAGCCCGTGCCTGCTCCGGCGTGAAGTGCTGCGCTCCGTCGTACTCGATCGCGATCATTCGCTCCGGGTAGGCGAGGTCCAGGAAGTACTCCCTGCTCGTCACCGGATCGACGATGCGGTGATTCGTCACGGGCTCCTCGTACCCGGCGCGCTGCAGCAGCAGGCGGGACCGTGTCTCCTGCGGGGAGTCCACCCAGTCGCGCGCATCCCTGGCCGCGGCCCGGAGCGCACGGACACCGGGCCCCCGCAGCGCGAGCGCTTCGGCGCGGATGGTCTCCACCGGGAGGCGCAGATCCTCGCGCCTCCGCGACGCGAGGGCGTCGACGCAGGCGACGAGGTCATCGTGCGGGAGCAGACCGGCGAGATCGAGGAGCACGTCGACCGGCCAGTCGAGGACGAGCCCGCCGTGAGGGATCGTCGGCCGTCCCGCGCGGACGTGGACGACCAATCCCTTCGCGGAGCGGCGCTTCGCCCCGGCCTCCACCCGGACATGGATCGCCGCACCCCCGTCCCAGGTCAGGCGGACGGGCAGCGGCAGACCCAGCAGCTCCGCGGCCGTGACATGGCAGACCACCGCTCCGGGCACCACGCGGCGCTGTGCCGTCCGAGCGATCGCACGCAGGCTCGCGGGGGCATCCCGTCGGACGTAGCATCCCGGCAGGACACGCAGGAACTCGGCCGACGCGAGCCGGCGTTCGCTCACTCCCATCCGCCGCAGCCCGTGTCGCGTGAAGACACGGTGGGCGGGTACCACGACGCGGCGCCTGCTGCCGGGGACGGTGAACTCGGTGGCCATGAGCGGACGGTAGGGCGAGCCGGATGACGGGAGGGCGCGCAGGGCACTCGATGTGGACGGAGCGTCGTTGTGGAGGACGGATCGCGCGCCGCACCGAGCTCGTAAGGCCCCGCCGGTGGGCGCATGCATCGCGCCGCGTCGCTCGACGGGCGACGCTGTCCCGCACGCGCACGAGGTGGAGCTGCGGTCCACGGCGCGCGAACCGTGAGACTGCAGACCGCGACGCGCGAACGATGAGACTGCGGACCGCGACGCGCGAACGGTGAGGCCGCGGACCGCGACGCGCGCGCCCGTTCCCCCTATTGCCCCCGCCGCTGATGGATATCGGAGGAATGGACGGCCCGGCCCCGCGCGCCGACGGGCGACGGGCGACGGGCGAACGCCGGACGGGCGAGGACAGGGCCCGCGCACCGGGACGAGAGACGCGGAAGCTGCTCCGCGGCGCACAGACGAGGCACAAGCCGGTGCCACCCGAGCCGGCCAGACCCGAGCCGGCGAGACGCACGCCGACGAGCCCAAGTCAGCGCGACGCACGCCGACGAGCCCGAGCCGGCGCGACGCGAGCCGATGAGCCCGAGCTAACGCGACGCGACCTCGGGGGCAGGGGCCGGCTCGCGGCCTCAGCGGCGGATCGAGGCGAGGTGGTCGGCGATGCGGTCCACGGCGTCGGCGAGCAGGTCGACCGCGGGGAGGGTCACCAGCCGCAGGTGGTCAGGCTCGGGATAGTTGAACCCGGTACCGTGGTTGACCAGCAGCTTCTTGGAGCGCAGCAGGTCGAAGGCGAACTGCTCGTCGTCCTCGATGCGGTACATCTCGCGGTCGATGCGGGGGAACATGTAGAGCGCGCCGAGCGCCTTGACCACGCTGACCCCGTCGATGGCGCTGAGTCCCTCGTAGGCGACGTCGCGCTGCTCGCGCAGGCGCCCACCGGGCAGCAGCAGATCGTTCACGCTCTGGTGCCCGCCGAGCGCGGTCGCCACCACGTGCTGGGCGGGGACGTTGGGACACAGCCGCATGTTGGAGAGCACGTCGAGCCCTTCGATGAAGCTCGTCGCGTTCTCCTGGGGGCCGTACAGAGCCATCCAGCCGGCCCGGAACCCGGCCACCCGGTACGCCTTGGAGAGCCCGTTGAAGGTGATGGTCAGGAGGTCCGGCGCGAGCTTCGCGATGTGATGGTGCACGGCGTCGTCGTAGAGGATCTTGTCGTAGATCTCGTCGGCCAGGATCATCAGCCCGTGCTTGCGCGCCACCTCGACGATCTCCTGCAGCACGTGCTCGGGGTAGACGGCGCCCGTGGGGTTGTTCGGGTTGATGACCACGATCGCCTTGGTGCGCGGGGTGACCTTGTCCGCGATGTCGCTGACGTCCGGCCACCACTGCCGCTCCTCGTCGCAGCGGTAGTGCACGGCGCGCCCGCCGGCGAGCGCGACCGAGGCGGTCCACAGCGGGTAGTCCGGAGCAGGCACGAGCACCTCGTCACCGTCGTCCACGAGGGCCTGACAGGTCATCTGGATCAGCTCGGAGACCCCGTTGCCGAGGTAGATGTCGTCCAGCTCCATACCGGGCATGCCCTTGGTCTGGTAGTACTGCGCGACGGCGCGACGGGCCGAGACGATGCCCTTGGAGTCCGAGTAGCCCTGCGCGGTGGGCAGGGTGCGGATCATGTCCACGAGGATCTCGTCGGGCGCCTCGAAGCCGAACGGGGCGGGGTTGCCGATGTTCAGCTTGATGATCTTGTGCCCCTCGGCCTCCATGCGGGCTGCCTCGGCGGGCACCGGTCCTCGGATCTCGTAGCACACGTCGCGCAGCTTCGAGGACTGGGTGAAGATCATTCGGGGGCTCCTGGCCTGGTCGGGTAGAGCGACAGCGTAGCGGGGCGGGGAGGGTGCACGATGACGTGTCCCGCTCCCCGACCGTGCCGTCCGTGCGACTGCGACCGCCCGCGGCGGAGGAGATGGCGGAACGGCATTGACGGGAGCGGCCGCGCAGGCTTACTTTCATGCCGTAAGTAAATCGACACGGGGGCCATGCCCCGGCCGCCGGCCCCGCCGTGCGGTGCCGACGAGCTGGGAGAGCGACGATGCCGGACGACCCTGCCCTGCGACGGATCCCTCTGCGCACCACCGAGTCCCGCCTCGCGCGGGGCACCGCCGACGCCCACCACCCCGCCCTCCCCTGCCGGGGCGCGGCGCCGTCGCGCACGCGACACGCCGCCACGACCGCCGCCACGACCCCGACCCCAGCCCCGGCACCGGCACCTGGCACCGCGCTCCTGCTCGAGGTCATCGCCTTCGAGCGCTGAGCGCTCCCCTCATCCCTTCGGAGAAAGGACGACGATGTCCACCACTGCCCCTCCCGCGGCGAGCCCATCGAGGTCTCGCGCCCCGGCCTCGGCGCCACGTCGACGCCGGAAGGACGACACCAAGCTCGCGCTCGTGTTCATCGCACCGGCGTCCGTCGGCCTGCTGGTGTTCCTGGTCTGGCCGTTGCTGACCGGCCTGTACTACTCGTTCACGGAGTACACCACGCTCACGCCGCCGCAGTGGGTGGGGCTGGAGAACTACAGCAGGCTGCTCAGCGACCCGATCTTCTGGAACTCGCTGAAGGTGACCGTGCTGTACGTGGCCATCAACATCGGCGTGCAGACCGTCGTGGCCCTCGTCATCGCGGTGCTCATGCAGCGCCTGACGCAGTCCACCGTGCTCCGCTCGCTCGTGCTCGCGCCGTACCTCGTCTCCAACGTGGTCGCCGCCATCGTGTTCCTGTGGATCCTGGACACGCAGCTGGGCGTCTTCAACATCTTCCTGCAGTGGATCGGCTTCGACCCGATCTCCTTCTGGGCCTCGGAGACCTGGGTGATCCCGACGGTCGCGCTGGTCAACGTCTGGCGGCACATGGGCTACACGGCCCTGCTGCTGTTCGCCGGGCTGCAGTCGATCCCGGCCATCTACTACGAGGCGGCCCGCACCGAGGGCGCGGGCGAGATCGCGATGTTCCGCCGCATCACCCTGCCGCTGCTGCGGCCGATCCTCGCCCTGGTGCTGATCATGACGATCATCGGCTCCTTCCAGGTGTTCGACACCGTGTCGGTGACCACCCAGGGCGGACCCGCCGACGCCTCGAAGGTGCTCCAGATGTACATCTACGAGAACGCCTTCGCGCAGTACCAGTTCGGCTACGCCTCCGCGCTGTCCGTGGCGCTGCTGGTGATCCTCATGGTGATCACCTTCGCGCAGTACTGGTTGAGCCGTGCCGGCCAGTCGGACCTGGACTGAGAGGAGACCGAGATGACCACGACCTCGCAGAGCATCGACGGCGCCCCCACCACCGGGGCCTCCCCGGGCCGCCCCGTCGTCCCCCGCGCCCGCCGCGCCGTCCCCTGGGGGAAGATCGTCGCGTGGGCGGTGATGGTGATCTTCCTGCTGATCACCCTGTTCCCGTTCTACTGGATGCTGCGCACGGCGCTGTCCGCCAACAACGCCCTGGCCACGGATCCCGGATCGCTCCTCCCGGTGGGGATGAACACCGGCGGCTTCGAGCGGGTCTTCGGCCTGCAGGACGTCGAGACCGCCATCTCCCAGGGCGGCTCCGGTGCCTCCATCAACTTCTGGCGCTACCTGCTGAACTCGGTGCTCGTCGCGACCACCATCACGATCGTGCAGACCTTCTCCTGCGCGATGGCGGCCTACGCCTTCTCCCGCCTGCGCTGGCGGGGCCGAGACACGGTGTTCATGGTCTTCCTGGGCTCGCTGATGATCCCGCAGATCTTCACCCTGCTGCCGAACTTCATCCTGATCAAGAACCTGGGCCTCGTCGACACGCTGCTCGGGATCATGCTGCCCACCCTGTTCATCTCGAGCTTCGCGATCTTCTTCCTGCGGCAGTTCTTCAACAACATCTCCCGCGAGGTCGAGGAGGCCGCGCTGATCGACGGCGCCGGCAAGATCCGGGTGTTCTTCACCCTGATCCTGCCGATGGCCAGCGCCCCGCTGGCCACCCTGGCGCTGCTGACGTACATGACCGCGTGGAACGAATACTTCTGGTCGCTGATGGTGTCCTACACCGATCAGTCCCGGGTGCTCACCGTCGCGCTCGGCGTCTTCCGCGCCCAGGCGCCCGGCACGGGACCGGACTGGTCGGGCCTGATGGCGGCGACCCTGGTCGCCGCGGCGCCCATGCTGATCCTCTTCGCCCTGTTCGCGAAGAAGATCGTCAACTCCATCGGCTTCAGCGGGATCAAGTGAGGTGCCCCAGATGACTGACCCCACCCCTTCCACCCCTGGCGCCGGCCTGAGCCGGCGCCGTCTCCTGCAGGCCTCGGCGACGCTCGCCGCGGGAGCCGCGGGCACCGTCGCGCTCACCTCCTGCGGCACCAGCGCCGCGCCGGCCGGCGCGACGGAGATCGACTACTGGCTGTGGGACGCGAACCAGCTGCCCGCCTACTCCGCGGCCATCGACCGCTTCATGGAGCAGAACCCCGACGTCTTCGTGCGCATCACCCAGCTGGGCTGGGACGACTACTGGACGAAGCTGACGGCGAGTTTCGTCGCCGAGGCCGGGCCCGATGCCTTCGCCGACCACCTCGCCCGCTACCCGGAGTTCCTCAAGCTCGGGGTGATCGCCCCGCTGGACGGACTCGCTCCGCTCGAGGACCTCACCGCCGATCGCTTCCAGGAAGGGCTCCAGGAGCTGTGGAGCGCCCCGGACGGCACCCGCTACGGCATCCCCAAGGACTACGACACCATCGCGGTGATGTACGACAGGACGATGCTCGAGGAGGAAGGACTCGCGCCTGAGGACCTCGAGGACCTGGACTGGAACCCGGAGGACGGCGGCAGCTTCGAGCGGATGCTCGCGCGGCTCACGCTCGACACCAACGGGGTCCGCGGCGACGAGGAGGGCTTCGACCCCACCAGCATCGCCCGGTACGGCCTCGCGGCCGACGCGGGGACCGACTACACGGGCCAGACCAGCTGGTCGCCCTTCGCCCTCTCGACCGGCTGGACCTTCACCGACGCCGAGACCTGGGGCACCCGCTTCGCCTACGACGACGAGCGCTTCGTCGCGACGATGGACTGGTACTTCGGCCTCGTCGACAAGGGCTTCTTCCCGCCCTTCGGAACCTTCGGCGACTCCTCCCCCGCCCAGACCCAGCTGCAGTCCGGCTCCGCCGCTCTGGCCACGGCAGGGTCTTGGATGATCTCCACCTTCGCGAACATGGAGGGCATGGAGCTGGGGATCGCCCCGCTGCCGACCGGCCCCGCCGGGTCCCCGATCTCGATGTTCAACGGCCTCGGGGACTCGATCTCCGCGCAGTCGGAGAGCAAGGAGGAGGCGGCCCGGCTGATCGCCTTCCTCGCCTCGGACGAGGCGCAGCGGATCATCGGGGAGCGGGCGCCGTTCTTCCCGGCCACCGATGCGGGCACCGAGGCGGCGATCGAGAGCTACGCCGAGGCGGGCCTGGACGTCACCCCCTTCACGGACCGGGTGGCGAACGGCGAGACGGGACTGTATCCCCTGGTGGAGAACTCGGCCGCGATCGAGACGATCATGCAGGCCGCCTTCGACCAGTGCTGGATGCGGCAGCTCGACGGCACGGGCTTCGTCGCCTACAACGACCGGGTCAACGCGCTGTTCGGGTGAGCGGTCCGGGGCGGAGCTCGTCGGGGTCGACAGAATCGTCGGGATCGACAGAAGCGTCGAGCTCCCAAGGCTCGTCGGACTCGTCGGGGTCGTCGGGGTAGACAGAATCGTCGGGGCCGACAGCATCGTCAGGGCCGTCGGGGTCGTGCCTCAGGGCTCGACCCCGACGAACTCCTGGACCGCGATCACGGCGACTCCGCGGGCCCATTCGTCGAAGGCGCCGCTGAGCGTCCGCACCACGAGGTCGCGCTGGCCGCCGGCGATGCCCGCGCGCAGGGACTCCTCGAAGACGGGCGCGGTGGCGCGCAGCAGGTCCACCGTCTCGCCGCCGAGGATGATCGCCTCGGGGTCCGTCACGGCCAGCAGGGCGACGGCCGCGACGGCGAGCGCGCGCGCCATCTCCTCCGCGACCCCGAGCGCCCCGTCGTCCCCCGCCGTGATCAGGGCGCGCAGCTCCTCGATGCCGTCCGCGGGGGCGAGCACCCCGAGTTCGCGGGCGCGACGGACCACCGCGGCGGTGCTGGCGATCTCCCGGATCGCGACCGGGGCGCCGTCCGGCCCGGTCCCGACCGGAAGCCGACCGGTGAGCCCGGCCATGTGGTGACGCCCGCGGACCACGCGTCCGTCGATCACCGTGGCGATCCCGACGCCGGCGCCGACGGTGAGCACCGCGAAGGAGGCGTACGCCCGGCCGATCCCGAACCAGTGCAGGCCGTCGACCATCGCGATCAGATCGTTCTCGACCACCACCGGGAGCATCACGTGGGCCTCGAGGGCGGCGGCGAGCTCGACGGGTTCCGACCAGCCCAGCAGGTGGGAGGAGACCACGGTGCGGCGCGCGGCCACGAGCCCGCCCAGTCCCACACCGATCCCGGCCACGGGAGGGTGCGCGGCGAGGATCGCCTGGACGGCCACCAGGATGGTCTCCTGCACGTGCCCCGGCGAGGTGTCCTCCAGGGGCAGCGTCAGCTCCTCGAGGACGGTGGCGCGCACCGTCGTCACCACCGCGTGGACCTCGTCCGCGGTGACCTTCACCCCGATGAACCGGGGGCCGCGGTTCTCCTCGATGTCGAGCGGCTCATGGGGGCGGCCCTTGGCGCGCGGGACGGCGGTCAGCGGATGCAGCAGCTCGCGCTCGAGCAGCTCGCGGGTGACGCGCGTGACCGTGGGCGCGGAGAGGCCCAGCCGGGAGGACAGCTCGCTGCGCGAGCGGGGACCGAAGCGCAGCAGGTCCCGGTAGACCGCGCGGGCGCTCTCCCCGCCGAGAGCGAACGCCGCCGCGGCGCCGGTCCCTGTGCGTTCATCACCCTGCATCCTGCGAGTTTATCCGGGTCGGTCCGTCGGCCGTCTCAGGCGCGGTGCACGAGAGCGCCCGCGAGGCGGGTCTCGAGGACGCGCCCCGCCTCCAGCAGCACCGTGTCCCCTCCGTCGTCCCCTCTGTCGGCGCACCGCTCTGCGAGGCCGAGGAGACCGGCCGGGACGCTGCTCGCCATCGCGAGCAGGTCGGCCGGGTCGACGGGCAGGGCCCCTCGGGCCCAGTCCAGGCACTCGCGCAGGTCCGCCCCGGAGCCCGCGAGCAGACCGGTGCCCGGCAGGCTCAGACGACCGTCGGGCTCCACCTCGACCTCGCCGCCGACGGGGGTGGTGTAGCGGCCGGGCGCAACTCCGGCCAGCGCCGCGGAGTCACTGGTCAGCACGCAGCGTGCAGGGCCCTTGGCGCGGATCATGACCGTGAGGGTCTCGACGGGCAGATGGTGGCCGTCGGCGATGAGCATCGCGACGAGGCGATCCTCGGCCAGCTGGGTCCACAGATGATTGGGGTGGCGCGGCAGCATCCGGTGGGTGCCGTTGCCCAGATGGGTGGACAGGGTCGCGCCGGCGGCGACCGCGGCCCTCACCTCCTCGGGCGACGGGGTGCAGTGCCCGATCGACACCCGCACCCCGCGGGCGGTGGCGGCGGCGATGTACTGCGGCGCGCCGGCACGCTCGGGGGCGAGGGTGACGAGGCGGATCGCCCCCTCGGCGGCCCGCTGCCAGCGATCGAGCTCCCCGATGTCCGGGTCGCGCAGGTGCGCACGGTCGTGGGCCCCCCGAGGGCCGTCGTCGGCCGCGAGCGCGGGACCCTCGACGTGGATCCCGGCCATCGAGCGGGCCAGCAGCGGATCGTGCCGACGGGCGGCGGCGATCACCTCGAGGACATGGAGGATCTTCTCCTCGCTCGCGGTGACGACGGTGGGCAGATAGGTCGTCACGCCGCGGGCCCACAGCGCCCGGGTGAGATCGACGAGGGTGTCGACGCCGACGTCGTCGGCGTTGACATCGTGCCCGCCGTAGCCGTTGACCTGGAGATCGACCAGTCCGGGCTCGAGCACGGGCTCGGCGGCGCCCTTCTCGGTCACTGCTCAGCCCCTGGTCGCGACGAGGGTGGCTCGGAGCTCCTCGGGCAGCGTCGAGGCTGCGGCCTCGTCGAGATGGATGACGACGTCGGGGTGCTCGAGCATGGCGGTCGCGGGCACCTCGGAGCGCACCGGTCCGGCCAGCGTCGCCGCCACGGCCGCGGCCTTCGCCTCGCCGAGGACGGTGCACACCAGGGTCCGCGCCGAGATCAGCGCCGGGACGGTGAGGGTGAGCGCGGTGGTGGGCACGGCCTCGATCTCCGGGAAGAGCCCCTCGTCGACCTGCTGCCGCCGCGAGGCCTCGGTGAGCGCGACCAGGCGCACGGGGTCGGAGGTCCCGAAGTCGGTGTCGCCGGGCTCGTTGAAGGCGATGTGGCCGTTGACCCCGATCCCGAGGCACACCAGGTCGATGGGTGCGGCGGCGAGCGCCGCCCCGTAGCGCGCGGCCTCCTCCGCGGGGTCGGCGTCGGCGCGGATGCGGTCCAGGCCCGGCCGCGCCTCCGCCGGCAGGCGATCGGCGAGCCAGGTCCCGAAGGCCGCGGGATGCGCCGGATCCAGCCCCAGGTAGTCGTCCATGTGGAAGGAGTCCACACGGGTCCAGTCCAGGCGGGGGTCCTCGCCGAGGGTGCGGAGCATCTGCTCCTGCGAGGGGGCCGACGCGAAGACCACCCGCGCCCTCTCCGCGCTCGACAGGATCCCGGCCAGGGCGTCCGCGGCGGCGCGGCCGGCGGCGCTGCCGGCCTCCTGCGCGGCCGCGCTGACGACGACGCGCGGTCGCGTGGCGTGGGCGATGGGCGACATGGGGGTCCCTCCTCGGTCCGCATGCACGAATCTGCAATCGGTTGCACACTAGCACGGGGCTCGGGAGCCCCGAGGGACGGACGGGGGACGGGCCGGGTCGACCCGGTTCAGGGATGGTCGACCGGCGCGGCCTGCAGGCGGGCCGGGAGGTGCGCGGGAGCGGGGCCGACGGTCCCGCGCAGAACCGGCGCGCCCGGGAGGGTCACCGTCCGCGGAGCCCCACCGGCGACGGCTTCGCCGAGCACCTCGACCGCCGCCCGTCCCAGCTCGGCGAAGGGCGCGGCGACGGTGGTCAGCCCCGGGGTCATGGTGCGGGCGAGCAGCACGTCGTCGCAGCCCACGATGCTGCGGTCGGCAGGCACGCGCTCCCCCAGCTCGCTGAGGCCCGCGATCACCCCGGCCGCCATCAGGTCGTCGAAGGCGAAGACGGCGGTGGCATCGGAGTCGACGATCTGGGAGGCGGCGCCGCGGCCGTCCTCGAACTGCGCCTCGAAGGGGCCCAGCTCCACCACGTCGGCCCCCGCGCGCTCCGCCCAGGTGCGGATGGCGCGGGCGCGGCTGGAGGCGGCCCAGGAGGCGCCCGGCCCTCGGAGGATCGCGAAGCGGGAGTGCCCGTCCTCGCGCAGGTGCTCGGCGATCACCTGCAGGGCGTCGGTGTTGTCGCACACCACGCCGGGCAGCGAGCGCACCGCGCGGTTGATGATGACGGTGGGCACTCCCTTGAGCAGCTCGTGCAGGCGCTTCGTGGGGAGGCGTGCCGAGGCGATGATCAGCCCGTCGACCTGCGGCCGGATCCTCGCGACGAGATCCTGCTCGGCGCTCGCGCTGAGCTCGGAGTCGATCAGCAGCAGCTCGGCGTCCTGCTCCCGGGCGGCGTCCTGGACTGCGCGGATCAGCGGCGGGAAGAACGGGTTCTCGACGTCCGGGACCAGCATCCCGATGACCCCGGTGCGCCCGGTGGCGAGACCCCGGGCCGCTCGGTTCGGCGAGTAGCCGAGCTCGTGAGCGGTCTCCAGGATCCGCTCACGGACGGACTGCTTGACCATCTCCGGCCGGGAGAAGGCCCGGGAGACGGTCGAGGGCGAGACCCCGAGGCTGTCCGCGATGGAGTAGATCGTCGTCCTGCGCATCATTCGCCTCCCGATCCCCGCCTCGGCCCCCACGGACCGTCGACCCCCTCATTGTGCCGCAGGGCCCGAACCCCGCATCCGGAGCACGGGGACCAGGAGGTCCGTCCCGCGAACGGGTGGAGCGCCCGACGCACATCTGCCATGCTTCCGGTGACACGATCTCCGGGGATCGCCCTCGATGCCCGGACCGCTGAACCCAGGGGGAACATCCATGAGCGAGTCCGCGACCACCGGCACCGACGAGCAGGCCACGATCTACACCGCGTACGAGATCGACTTCATGCTCGGCCTGCGCGACACCGAGAACGGCCGGATCACCCGTGAGCAGGTGGGGCTGCGCAGCGCCCCCGAGGCCGCGCAGGAGTTCGTCACCGCGGCGGTCACCTCCGGGCTGCGGGCCCGGGGGAAGGTCGAGCGCTCCGAGGACGGCCAGTGGCTGCTCGGCGAGGAGGGGCAGGTCGTCGCGACCGCGCTCACCGCCGCGGACCGCTGGCTCGGCATCGCCCTGGCCGAGGGCGAGGCGATGCGCATGGCCTTCATCATCAAGGCGGAGGAGGCGATCATCATGCTCACGCAGGACGAGCTCGACTCCTTCGTGGTCACCGCGCTGCCCAGCCCGGACCAGGTGCCCGCCTCGGTCAGCGACATCGTCCTGGCCTTCCTCGAGGGCGGCAACGAGCGCACGGTGTCGCTGCGCCGCACGGACCTCGCAGCCCCGCAGGACCCGGTGCCGCTGATGTTCCACGTCGAGCAGGACGGCCGCTGGAAGGCGGGCCACCTCCCCCTGGACGAGGACGGCGTCCTGGGCGTCTCCGACGTCGACGCGGAGGGCGTGGCCGAGGCGACCCGTGCCCTGTGGGTCGAGGGGGCCAGCCGCGCTCCCGGCGCGGCCGCCTGAACGCTCCGCCCTCCGGCCGACGGGCCGGGGCTCAGAACGTCGGCCGCGCGGCCCTCTCCCTCCGGTGCAGCTCCGTGCGCAGGGCGCGGATGTCCTGCCCGGAGGGCTGGGTCCAGTGCCAGATGTGCCGGTCGAAGGCGGGCATCACCACGCGGGTGCCGTCGTGCAGCCGCAGCGCCGCGGTGAGCCAGTGCACGGGATGGACCACCCGGGACTCGATCGCGAGGATGTCGCTCCAGGCCACACGACGGGAGCGGAGACCGCCCACCACGTGCAGGCCCTCCTCGGAGATCTCCACCCGCGAGCGGGCCGTGCCCAGCGCCACCGCGCCGAAGCGGATCCCCAGCAGCAGGAGGATCAGGGCGATCCCGCCCAGCGCGAGCATCGAGATCAGCAGCGCGACCCCCGGTGAGCGCCCGTCGTCGAGACCGAGGACGAGCAGCACGATCACCACGACGGCGACGAGCGCTCCGCCCAGCAGGACCGCCGCGGCGACGGCGCGGAGCAGGGTGTCACGCGTGGCCGCCGCCGGGAACAGTGCACGGACCGTGGCCGCCGGAGCGTCCCGACCGTCCGCGCCACGACGGAGGTCGGAGACCATGCGCTCGACCGTCGCAGTGCTGCGGCCGTAGTCGGGCAGGGCGGTGCGGGGTCCGGTCTCGGGCCCGATCTGCCGTGGGATGGTCATGGCCACACACTAATGCGGGGTGCCGGAATGCGGGGTGCCGGCTGGGCGGGGCGAGGGCGGTGCACGGGGCCCGGGGTGGCGCGTAGTGTGCGGAGCATGTCCTCGCACGGCTCGCCCGCCCCACGCTTCCGTCGGCCCGCTCCGCTGTACGCCTCGGTCGCCGAGACCATCCCCGGCGAGCCGGATCCCGCGACGTCGACCGACCTCGCCCACGATTCGGCCCGGGCACTGCTGGACGGGGTCTTCCACAGCTCCGACGCCGACGTGGTCGAGCGGGTGGTCTCCCTGGCAGCGCAGGACGGGCTCTCGGACCTCGCCGCGCTGTGGTCCTCCGCGCCCGCGACCACCCTGCCCGGGGCCCTCTGGCGCCTGTACGTGCTGCACACCTGGACGCAGCGCCACGGGGACGACGTGGTGCTCCGCTATCGGGCGGGGTCCCGGACGATCCCCGGGCTCCGCTATCTCTCGGGCTTCGCGGAGCCGCCGGACGTCCAGCAGGTCCAGCGGACCTTGGACCACATCCTGCGGGGCGCCTTCACGGGCGACCTCGGCCTGGCGCTGCGCCGTGCCGGCGCGGTCGCCACGATCGTCGCGCACGGCACCGCCCATCTCGCCGACGAGGACGCCGACGACGACCGCACCCGACAGGCCGAGCGCCTGCTGCGCACCGGTGAGGAGCTCACCGCCGCGGGCCGCCACGCGGAGGCCGGTCGACTGGACTGAGATCCGGGCCGACGACGTCCGCGCCCGGTGAGGCCCGCGCCCGATGAGGCCCATGCCATGGGGTCGCCGCACGGACTTGCCCCCGTGCCGCCGGCGTGCTCTACGATGGTCGGGCGCCGGGCCGAGGTTGCCCCGGGCTCCAACATTTGCCGCTTCGAGCGGCCTTCGCGCCGACAGGCGCATCCCGGTCCGGCGCCCCAGCTCTTTGTTCAGGTCCGCACCCTCCGCATCGGGGTCCCGCGGCGTCAGGCGCCTCGCGGCGCGAGGAGGCGACCCGAGATGGCGCGGTTCCTCTCCCGCCTCTTCCCTCAGCGCACCGAGCGCCCGCTGTACGACCTCTTCGCCGAGCTCTCCGAGCTGCTGGTGCAGGCGTCGGACACGCACTCCAAGCTGCTCGGCCACGGCTACCGCGAGCGCTCCCGCATCGCCCCGCGCCTGCACGAGCAGGCCGCCGTCGCCGAGGAGCTCTGCCGCCGCATCGCCCACCGGCTCGCCCAGTCGCTGATCACGCCCTTCGAAGCAGAGCTGCTCTACGACTTCGCGCTGACGATCGCCGATGCGGTGGACACCATGGAGCACACGAGCGAGCTCCTGCTCATCGCGAAGCTGGGGACCCTCCCCACACCGCTGCTGGACGCCGCCAAGGGCATCGAGCGAGCCGCCGAGCTGACGGCGGCCGCGAGCTGGAAGCTCTCCGACGTCGGCGCGCTGGACGACTACTACGAACAGGTCCGCAAGCTCAAGCGGCAGGGCGACCGCCTGGTGCGACAGGCGCTCGGCGAGCTCTACCAGCGCGGCGGCGCGACCCAGGAGCTGCTTCCCCTGCACGACGTCGCCGAGTCGATCCGGGCGACCCTCACGCTGCAGGAGCGTCTCGCACGGATCACCGATCTGCTGCGCGTGAAGGACGCCTGAGTGTCGACCACGCTGCTGGTGATCGTCGTCGTCCTGGCGCTGGCGATGGCCTACGTGAACGGCTTCCACGACGCCTCCAACGCGATCTCCACCACGATCGCGACCCGCACCCTTCGCGAGTCGACCGCCCTGGCGATGGCTGCGATCCTGAACCTGCTGGGGGCGCTGCTGGGGATGGCCGTGCTGGCGGTGACCGCGCCGTGGGCGGTCCAGCTGCTGGGGATGGCCCAGCTGGCCGAGGTCACCGCCGGGGTGCCCGACCGCCTCGGACTCGTCCTGATCGCGATCATGCTCTCGACCATCGCCTGGGACCTTCTGACCTGGTGGTACGGGATGCCCTCCTCCACCTGGCACGCCCACCTCGGGGCGACCCTGGGCGCCTCTGCGGCGATCGGAGCGGCCGCGTCCTGGGAGCTGATGGGATACCTGCTGGCGATCTCCCTCGTCGGCCCGCTGCTCTCGGCCGGCCTCGCCTTCCTGCTGATGCAGGGGGTGCTGCTGCTGGGCCGGCACGAGCGGTTGCGGCGCGAGCACCTCCGCTTCGCCCAGACGATCACCGCCGGCACGGTCGCCGCCGGGCACGGACTGGCCGACTCCCGGCTCCCGCTGGCCGTGATCGTGATCGCGACGGCCGGCGGGACGCCCTTCCTCGCGGCTCCCGCCCCGACCGCCGTGGCGATGATGGTCGCGGTCGCGGTCGCGCTCGGTGCCGGCACCCTGATGGGCGGCCATCGCATCATCCGTACGCTCGGGCGCCGCCTCACCGACCTCACCGTCGCCCAGGGCCTGGCGGCGGAGACCTCGGCCGCGGTGACCATGTCGCTGGGCGTGTTCGGCCTGCAGTCGCCGGTCTCGACCTCCCACGCGCTGGCCGCGAGCGTCGCCGGCGCCGGCGCCGCCGAGGGCCTGCGGACCGTGCGCTGGCCCGTCGCCCGTGCCATCATCCTGACCTGGCTGGCCACGCCGCTCGTCTCCGCGGTGGCGGGTGCGGCCCTGACCGGGGTGCTGCTCGCCGTCACGGGCTCGTGATCCGGTCCCCGGGGCGGGCGCGGACTCGGGAACCTCGGAGGCTCGCCCCCTATCCTGGAGCGACCACGTCCTGGGGCGACCTGGAGAGACCCCGGGGCGACCCGGGAGATCAGTGTCCCGGGACGATCCGAACCGAGAAGGAGTCCTGATGTCCGACGGCGAGTCCACGACGCCGGCACCGCGCCGTCGTCCGAGCTACGGACTGCCGGGGCCCTCCTCCCCCGCCCTCGGAGGGTCCGACCCCGGCACGACCGGGCCGAGCGGCGCGGACCGGGGAGAACAGCAGGGCTTCGGCGACCAGCAGGGCTGGGGGAACCAACAGGGCTGGGGGAACCAGCAGGGCTGGGGCCACGGCGCCCCGTCGTCCCCGTCGTTCGGGGACTCCTCCCCCGGCTCCGACCAGCCGCGGACGGGCCCCCTGCCCGCTTCCGTCCACCCCGCCGCCGTCCACTACGTCACGGGCACGGGCGACGGTCCCGCGCCTCGACGTACCCGCGGCGTGCTGCCCCTGGTCATCGGCCTGGTGCTGCTGCTCCTGGTCGCCCCGATCGCCTTCGTCGTCGGCCTGGTGTGGACGGCGACCTCCCTCACCGACGATCTCTCCTCCGGTCCGATCGTCATGGAGGGAGGCACCGCCGAGGTCGAGATCGCGCGCAATCAGATGCTCCTGGTGTACGTGCCGGAGGAGGACGCGGACTCGGCGTCCTGCACCGCCGAGGGCGCCGACGGCGCGTCCGTGACCACGGTGCCCAGCTCGTCGACGGTCACCTTCCCGGACGGATCGCAGTACGTCCAGAGCATGGGGGCCCTCGCCGGCGAGGACACCACGATGACCCTCACCTGCACCGGCACCGACGCCCCCGCCTATCTGGGCCCGTACAGCGCCTTCTCGATGGTGGCGCCGCTGCTGATCGGCGGGATCGTCGCCGTGGTGGCCGGCCTGGTCGGTCTGATCCTCACCATCGTCGGCATCGTGCTGCTGGTGCGTTCGCGCCGCTCCTGAGCACGATCGTGACCCTC
The DNA here is from genome assembly GCF_052446295.1 of Brachybacterium sp. AOP43-C2-M15. Lineage (NCBI taxonomy): Bacteria > Bacillati > Actinomycetota > Actinomycetes > Micrococcales > Dermabacteraceae > Brachybacterium > Brachybacterium sp. AOP43-C2-M15. The sequence continues at coordinate 79,714 of NZ_JBQSWB010000009.1, read as the reverse complement.
CCGGCACGGACCGTCTCAGTGCTCGACGGATCCCGCGTCCCGCGGGCCGGGCTGACCTAGAGTGTCGGTGAGGACCCCGACTCGAGGATGGAGTGGTGATCATGCACCCCCGTGCAGGCCAGAAGGCACTTGAGGAGGATCTCGTCGATGTCGACGCGCTCCTCGACGCGTATTACGACCTCCATCCCGACGCCTCGGACCCCGACCAGGCCGTCGCCTTCGGCACCTCGGGGCACCGCGGCTCCTCCCTCGACATCGCGTTCAACGAGGACCACATCGCCGCGACCACCCAGGCGATCGTCGAGTACCGCGCCGCCCAGGGGATCCGGGGCCCGCTGTACATCGGCCGCGACACGCACGCCCTCTCCCGCCCCGCCTTCGACACCGCGCTCGAGGTGCTGGCCGGCAACGACGTCGCCGCGCAGGTCGACTCGCTGGACGGCTACACCCCCACCCCGGCCGTGTCCCACGCGATCCTGGTCCACAACCGCGGCCGGGCCGCGAACGACCCCGGCCGCGCCGACGGCATCGTGGTCACCCCCAGCCACAACCCTCCCCGCGACGGCGGCTTCAAGTACAACCCTCCCCACGGCGGTCCGGCGGACACCGATGCGACCTCCTGGATCGCCGACCGCGCCAACGAGCTGCTGAAGAACGGCCTGCGCGGCGTGAGCCGGCACGGCCGCCAGAAGGCCCTCCAGGACGCGGACCGCTACGAGTACCTCCACACCTACGTGCAGGACCTGCCGAACGTCGTCGACCTCGACGCGATCCGGCGGGCCGGGGTGCGCATCGGCGCGGACCCGCTGGGCGGCGCGGCGGTCGACTACTGGGCCGAGATCGGAGAGATGCACGACCTCGACCTCACCGTGGTCAATCCCGAGGTGGATCCCCGCTGGTCGTTCATGACCCTGGATCACGACGGCAAGATCCGCATGGACTGCTCGAGCCCCTGGGCGATGGCCTCCCTGCTCGAGAAGCGCGACGAGTACGACATCGCCACCGGCAACGACGCGGACGCGGACCGCCACGGTATCGTCACCCCCGACGCCGGGCTGATGAACCCCAACCACTACCTCGCCACCGCGATCCGCTACCTGTTCGCGCACCGGCCCCAGTGGCCCGCCACGGCGAAGGTCGGCAAGACCCTGGTCTCCTCGAGCCTGATCGATCGCGTGGTCGCGTCGCTGGGCCGCGAGCTGTACGAGGTGCCGGTGGGCTTCAAGTGGTTCGTGCCGGGCCTGGTCGACTCGTCCGTCGGTTTCGGCGGCGAGGAGAGCGCGGGCGCGTCCTTCCTGCGCCGGGACGGCTCGGTGTGGACCACCGACAAGGACGGCATCATCCTGGCGCTGCTCGCCTCGGAGATCCTCGCGGTGACGGGCCGCTCGCCGAGCACGCTGCATGCGGAGCTGGTCGAGGAGTTCGGCGCGAGCGCCTACGCCCGCGTGGACGCCCCGGCGGACCGCGCGCAGAAGGCCAAGCTCAAGGCGCTCAGCCCCTCACAGGTGACGGCGACCGAGCTGGCCGGTGAGCCGATCGTCTCGGCGATCACCGAGGCGCCCGCGGGAGGCGCGATCGGCGGGCTGAAGGTGTCCACGGAGTCGGCGTGGTTCGCCGCCCGCCCCTCCGGGACCGAGGACATCTACAAGATCTACGCCGAGTCGTTCCAGGGCGAGGAGCACCTCGCCCAGGTGCAGGAGGCGGCGAAGTCGCTCGTCGACGACGCCCTCGCCGACTGAGCCTCGGAGCGTCGAGGGAACGCGGCGCATCGCCGCCCGCAGGGTCGGCGACGGGCCTCCGGGAGCGTTCACGGCGGATCCGGCACCGCCTCGAGACGTGATCCAGCGCCCCGAACACCGCTCCGGGCCGCCCGCGAGCCCCTCCCGCGAACGACGTCCATGCAGGTCACAAGTCAACCAATAGTAAAATGACGGTCAACATCGCGTACGTCACTCCAGGGTGTCTCCGTCCACACTGCCCTTGCGTACATCCCTGCAGCGATGAAACATGGGGTCGAGGGTAAAGGTTCGGTAGGGTATTGTGCTCCGTCGGACCCACCGGACAGACACCGAACGCCGCCGAGATGCTCGCGACGAGGAGAGGGGGGACCGCGCCTATGCGCCTGCGCTCACGACTCTGCGCCACATCCGCGGCTCTCGCCATCTCGATCCCCTTCGCCGCCGCACCCGCCCTCGCCGAGGTCGGCGACTCCTCACCCTCCGCGCCGGGCGAGGAATGCGAACACTCCGCAGGGGCCGAGCTGACCCCGAGGCTCGTGGCTCCAGCGCGCGGGGACGATACGTGCGACGGCGATCAGACGCCGACGCCGAGTGGGCCAGTCCCCTCCGAGGACTCGACGACCGACCCGACCGAGGACTCGACGACCGACCCGACCGAGGACTCCGACGAGGACGAGGACGAGGACCCCGACGAGGACGATCCCACCGAGGACGAGGACGACCCCACCGAGGACCCGACCGAGGGGACCGACGAAGCGAACCCGGGAGAGCCCTCTGGCACGAGCACCGGCCCGGCGCGCTCGGACCCGACTGACGTCGGCGAAGGCATCGACCGGACCCCGGCGCCGAGCGACGGAGGCGGCGACGAGGGAGAAGGCGACGAGGGCGAAGGCGACGAGGGCGAAGGCGACGAGGGCGAAGGCGAGGAGGGCGAGGAGGAGACTCCGACGCCGCCCCCGACCGAGGACCCCGACGAGGACGAGTCCCCGACCGCGCCCGAGACTCCCACCGACGAGCCGACCACCTCTCCCGAGGAGACCACGCCGACCACTCCCGAGGAGACCACCCCGTCGGAGGAGGAGACGAACTCCGACACCGAGCTGAGCGCGGACCAGGAGCCCGAGCAGCAGGAGCCCGCCCCGCAGCCCGAGCAGGAGGAGCAGCGCGAGCAGGCTCCCGAGCCCCCCGCCGAGCCCGAGCCGGAGTCGGCCGCGGACGAGGAGCCGGCGGCCCAGCCCTCGCCCGAGACCGAGACCGCGGAGACCACCGAGATCGGTGCCGTGGACGCCGAGGAGCCGAGCCCGCCGGCGGAGCCGACCCCTGAGCCCACGGTCGCCTCGCAGGAAGGCGGCCCCGTGGTCCGCCTGTTCAACGCGATCTCCGACGACTCCGACACCGCTTTCGGCAAGCTGCGCCAGGTGCTCGTGATCACTCTGGGCATCGGCTTCCTCACCACCGCCGGCTTCGTGGGTGCCACCTGGCACAACCGCCGCTCCACCGGAGGGCACGACTCCGAGGGCTGAACGGCGACACCGCCCCCCGGGGCCCATCGCCATCGAGCTCCGAACGCCGTCGACATCCCCACGCCCTCGAGAGCGTCGGGCGTCGGATCAGCGGGCGTCGAACAGCTCCTGCGCACGCGCGAGGATCCCCGGCACCGACAGCCGCATCTGCAGGATGGTCCGGTCGAAGGCGCCCTGGCCCTCGTACCACGGGTCCTCGACCGCGATCTCCGTCGCCGCGGCCGAGGGGTCGATCCCCGGCTCGAAGCGCCGCCACATCCGCACCTCGGGGATCGCCGAGCCCTCCGGGGCCTGCTCCACCATCCGCGCCATCCGCTGGGCGTGGTCAGCGGTCATCGGCAGCACCAGATCCCAGGCCAGCAGCTCGGTGAGATGGATCGTGCGGGCAGTGTGCTCGAACGGCCGGGCATAGCCCGCGCGCTCGAGGGCCAGCTCGACGCGGTCGTCCATCGGCATCCCCTCGGCCTCCCAGCTGGTGCCCGCGGAGCCGACCACGAACCGCTCGGACAGGCCCTCCTCCTGGATCGCGGCGCGCAGCATCACGGCGGCGGCCGGGGAGCGGCAGACGTTGCCGGTGCAGACGGTGAGCAGGCGAATGGGCGACATGTCCCCATTGTGTCAACGTCCAGACCCTCTGCACGCGGAACTGCGCGGGAACGTACACTGGAGGCGGTAGTGCATGCGGTGCCCGGGGCAACGCGAGAGCATGATCGCCAGGGCACATCGCCCGTGACCACGCAACGACGGCTCAGGAGGACACCCATGGCCGAAATCATCCGCGCCCACGACGACGACTGGTCGCTCGTGCGCGAGATCCGTCTCCGGTCCCTCAGCACGGATCCTGACGCCTTCGGGCAGAGCTGGGAGAAGGAGTCCACCTACGAGGACAAGGTCTGGAAGAAGCGGGTGCGCGAGGCCGCCTGGTTCCTGGCCGTCGAGTCCGGCAACCCGGTCGCCGTGGTCGCGGTGCGTCACGAGGAGGACTCCCCCGCCAACGAGCGCGAGCTGCAGGCCATGTGGGTCACCCCGAACTCCCGCCACTCCGGCATCGCCGGCAAGCTCGCCGAAGCGGTCTTCGAATGGGCTCGCGAGGACTCCGCGGACACGATCACGCTGTACGTCGGCCCCAAGAACGAGGGCGCCCGCGCCCTGTACGAGAGCCTCGGCTTCGTCGACACCGGGGATCGCTGGGAGGTCGTCGAGGACGATCCCGACGGCGCCTGGCTGAAGATGTCCCGCGGCCTCTGAGGCCCGGTGCACCTCCCCTCCCGGCTCTCGTCCGCCCGGGACGCCCTCCGATCGGTCGCCACCCGCAACGGCACGGACCGCCCGCACTGGGCGGCCCGTGCCGAGGACGTCAAGAACGCCGTCGTCGGCCGCAGTCTGCGCAGGCTCCGCTGGGACCTGCGCCTGCAGCCCTTCCAGGGCGTGGGCACGAGCGAGCGGGTGCGGGTGCTGGCCAAGGTCCTCTACGCCTCCCCCGGCACCCCCGCGGACTTCCACGACCAGCCCGTCCATGACATGCGCACCATGGCGGTGCGCGGCTGGCGCAACTTCGCCGGACAGGTGGCTCCTCACCGCACCGTGCACGTCCTCCTGGGTGATCAGGAGTTCACCGTCCGCGCCGACCGCGCCGGGATCGTCGACGCCTCGCTCGAGATCTCCCTGCCCCCCGGACGGCACCAGGCGGTGCTGTGGACCCTCCCCGGCAACGAGGTCACCGCGGACATCACCGTGGTCCCGCCCGAGGCCGAGATCGGCATGGTCAGCGACATCGACGACACCGTCATGGTCACCTGGCTCCCGCGCCCTCTGCTCGCCTTCTGGAACGCGTTCGTCATCCACCAGTCCTCCCGGCAGGTGGTCCCGGGCATGCCGATGCTCTACCAGCGCCTCGCGCGGGTGCATCCCGAGATGCCCGTCGTGTATCTCTCCACCGGCGCCTGGAACGTGTTCCCGGTGCTCAAACGCTTCCTGTATCGCAACGGGTACCCGGACGGCCCCCTCCTCCTGACGGACTGGGGGCCCACCAACACGGGCTTCTTCCGCTCCGGACCGGAGCACAAGCAGCGCGCCCTGGAGCGCCTGGCCACGGAGTTCCCCGGCATGCGGTGGATCCTGGTCGGGGACGACGGCCAGCACGACCCCTCGCTCTACGCCGAGTTCGCCGCTCGCCACCCGGACCTCGTCGAGTCCGTCCTCATCCGCCAGCTCACCGAGCCCGAGCAGCTGCTCGCGCACGGCACCCGTCGGCCCCTGGAGGCGTCCCTGGGTGGCAGCGGTTCCCCGCTCGCCCTCGCAGCGCCCGACGGGCACGGACTGCTCGCCGAGCTCCAGCGCACAGGAAGGATCCCCTCATGACCGCCTCGCAGGACACCGCCGCACAGCACACCGCCGCGAACACCGCGCCCCACGGCGATCGGATCCTCCTGCGCCCGGCGCGCGCATCGGAGGTGCCCGCCCTCGTCGACCTGGTCCAGCTCGCCTATCGCGGGGAGGGCGGGTGGACCACCGAGGCGCATCTCGTGGACGGGCACCGCACCGACGCCGACGAGGTCGGCGCCATGCTCGCGGACCCCGCGGTGACCCTGCTGGTCGCCGAGGCCGACGGGGAGGTGCTCGGCTGCTGCTACACGCGGCGCGAGCCCGCGGAGGGAGCAGGACCTGTCCGCGCCGAGCTGGGCCTGTTCGCCGTGCATCCCTCCGCGCAGTCCCGCGGCCTCGGCGGGCGCCTGCTCGAGGCGCAGGCGGAGCTGCTGGGCGAGGACGGCGTGGGCCTGCTGATGATCCAGGTGCTGCAGTCGCGCCCGGAGCTGCACGCCTGGTACGAGCGGCACGGCTTCACCCGCACCGGCCGCTCGGTCCCCTTCGCGGGTGAGGCCGACCGGCTGAAGGTCTCAGACCTGGGCATGGACATCATGGAGCGTCCGCTGCGCACGGAGTGACCTGCCGCGAGGACCGCGCTCGCAGGACGAGCACCGATGCCTGCTCCCCCGCCGGCTCCCGCCACGACCGGACCCGGTGACGCCGGACCCGGCGACCCAGAGTCGGCCGCTCCGGCGTGCCGCCGCCCCCGATCTCCCGGGACTCCGGCAGAACGTCGGCGAGAGCTGCGGTCGACGGCACCGGCCGCCGGACCGCCCGGGCGCAGAGCCGCCCGGGCGGTCGGGGCGGGCTCGGCTCAGCCGGTGTTCTTCAGGCCGGCGGCGACACCGTTGATCGTGGTCAGCAGCGCCCGCTGCAGCTCCGGGGAGAGCTCCTCGCCGCGCTCGGTGGCGGCGCGGGAGCGCTGCAGCATCGCGACCTGCATGTACGAGATCGGGTCGAGGTAGCGGTCGCGCACCGCGAGGGTGCGCTTGAGGACCGGCTGGTTGTCCAGCAGGTCCAGCACCCCGGTGAGCCGCTCGATCTCCGCCACCGAGAGCTCGTACTCCTCCCGGATCCGGTCGAACAGGTACCACAGGCGCTCGGGCACCAGCGAGTGCACGTAGTGCGCGGCGATCTGCATGTCCGTCTTCGCGAGCGTCATCTCGACGTTGCTGATCACGGTGCGGAAGAAGTGCCAGTTGCGGTACATCTCGTGCAGGTCGGGCTCGAGCCCGGCCTCGCGCGCGGCCTTCAGTCCGGAGCCCGCGCCGAACCAGCCGGGCACGATCTGGCGGGACTGGGTCCAGCCGAACACCCACGGGATCGCCCGCAGGCCGTCCAGGCCCTTGGACGAGGTGGTCCGCTTCGACGGACGGGAGCCGATGTTCAGATCGCCCAGCTGCTCGACCGGGGTGGCCGAGACGAAGTACTCGGGCAGGTTCTCGTCGTCGACCAGGGTGCGATAGCGCGCGAAGGACGCGTCGGAGACGGACTGCATCACCTCGCCGAAGCGCTCCAGCTGCTCGGGGGTCGTGCGCGGCGAGGTGTGCAGCGCCGACCCCTCGAGCACGGCCGCCAGCGACAGGTCGAGGTTCTCCCGCGCCAGCGAGGGCAGCATGTACTTGTCGGAGATGACCTCGCCCTGCTCGGTGAACTTGATCTCACCCTCGAGCACGCCGTACGGCTGGGCCAGGATCGCATCGTAGGTGGGGCCGCCGCCGCGGCCGACGGACCCGCCGCGGCCGTGGAACAGGCGCAGGGTCACGCCGTGCCGCGCGGCGGTGTCGCGCAGGTAGCGCTGGGCCTGGTGGATCTCCCACTGGCTGGTGATGACCCCGGCGTCCTTGTTGCCGTCGGAGTAGCCGAGCATGACCTCCTGGCGGTCGCCGCGCAGTCGCACGACCTCCCGGTAGGACGGGTCGCTGAGCAGCTGGTCGAGGATCTCCCCGGCATGGCGCAGCTCGGAGACCTCCTCGAGCAGCGGCACGAAGCCGATGTCCGCGCGGTGGTCCTCGCTGCCGGTGATGCTGAGCAGACCGGCCTCGCGGGCCAGCAGAGCCGCGGCGAGCACGTCGTCGGCGCCGTGGGTCATGGAGATGATGTAGGTCTCGATGACGGAGGTGCCGTAGAGGCGGTGCGCGCCGCGGATCTCGCGGAACACGTTGTAGGTGGTGCGGGTGGCGTCGTCGAGGATCGACTCGTCCTCGGTGATCGCCGCGCCCACCAGCGGCCGACGGCTGCCCAGCTCACGGCTCAGCACCGTGGTGCGCTCCTCGCGGCTGAGCTCCGCATAGGGACGGTCCAGCTCTCCGACGCGGTCGAACAGGCGGGCCAGCACCTCGTGGTGCTTCTCGGAGTGCTCGCGCACGTCGAGGGCGGCGAGGTTCAGGCCCGAGGCCGCGAGCACCTGCTGGGCGATCGCGAGGGCGCCGTCGGCGGCGCGCTCGCCCCCGTGGCGACGCAGCGCGTCGCGCAGCACCCGGAAGTCGTCCTGCAGCTCCTCGTGGTCGCCGTAGTCGCGGCCGTGGACGTGCGGCTCGCCGCTGCGGATCCTGCCCACGGTGGCGCGCAGCTTGGCGCGCATCGCCCCGAGCTTCAGCCGATAGGGCTCCTCGCGGTACAGCTCCTGCTGGAGCGGATCGAGGTCGGAGTCGTGGGTGAGGTCCTCGGCGAGGCTCGCCCGCAGCTGCTCGTCCTCCCCGGTCAGCTCGCTGGAGACGGAGAGCTCGAGGATGAGGTCCGAGATCACCTCGATGGCGTAGCCGATCGCGGTCTCGGCCTGCAGCTGCAGCACCTCGCGAGTGACCTCTGCGGTGACGAAGGGGTTGCCGTCACGGTCGCCGCCGATCCAGGACCCGAAGCGCAGCGGGACATGGCCCTCGCGCAGCTCCGCGCCGTGGGCGCGCAGCTCCTCGCGCAGGTCGTCGAGCATCTCGGGCATGGTCTGGCGGAAGATCTGGCGCAGGTAGTACAGGGCGTTGCGCGCCTCGTCCTGCGGGGTGGGGCGCTGGCGGCGCAGCTCGTCGGTCTGCCACAGGGTCTCGATGAGCTCGGAGAGGTCGCGGTCCTGACGGCGACGCTCGGGGGTGCCCTCCTCCGTTTCCTCCCCGAGCAGGTCCGAGATGCGGCGGAGCTTGGTGAGCACGGCGCGGCGGGATGCCTCGGTGGGGTGCGCGGTGAAGACCAGACGCACGTCCAGGGAGTCCACGGCCTCCTGCAGGCCCTCTGCACCGATCTCCTCGTGCACGGCGCTGATGGTGCGCGGCACCCAGGAGTCGGCCAGCGGGCGCGCATCCAGGGCGCGCACGCGGTAGACCTGCTCCGCGGCATTGGCGAGCAGGAAGTACTGGGCGAACGCCCGGGTCAGGGCGGTGGCCTGCTCGATCGGGAGGTCGGCGAGGCGGCGCTGGACGTCCTGGGCGCTGGCCTCGGAGTCGGCGGACTTCGCCTCCTTGGTGAGCTTGCGGACCTGCTCGACGAGGTCGAGCATCTCCTGGCCGTGCTGGTCGGCGAGCGCCCGTCCCAGCAAGGTCGAGAGGCGGCGGACGGTCGCCCGCAGCGGGGCGTCGATATGGGGGTCGTCGCCGACGACGGGGAACTCACTCGTCAGGGTCGGGACGACGATGGCGTCGGAATCGGGCACGGGGCCTCCTGGGGTCGGCACGCCGACGGGCGGCCGCCGACAGCACTGCAGGGCGACCGCGTCGGCGCGGAACGAACGGGCACAGACTACAGGCGGGCGCCACGAGCGCCTGCGCCGCGACAGTCTGCGGACTGAGGGGGTCGAGGGCGGGAGCCGGGGCCGCGAGGGCCCGGCGTGCCTCTCAGAGCACTGCGCGCAGGAAGTCCTTGGTGCGCTGGTGCGTGGGCTCGGAGAAGATCGCGTCCGGCAGACCCTCCTCGACGATCGAGCCCTGGTCGAACATCATCACGCGGTCGGAGACGTCCCGGGCGAACTGCATCTCGTGGGTGACGATGAGCATCGAGATGTCGGTCTCGGCGGCGATGTCCTTGAGCACGCCGAGCACCTCCCCCACCAGCTCGGGGTCCAGGGCGGAGGTGACTTCGTCCAGCAGCAGGATCTCGGGATCCATCGCCAGGGCGCGGGCGATCGCGATGCGCTGCTGCTGGCCGCCGGAGAGCTCCGAGGGGCGGGCGTCCTTCTTCCAGGCCATCCCCACCTTGTCCAGCAATGCCTCGGCCTTCGTCTCCGCCTCGGCCCGGCCGAGCCCCATCACGTGGACGGGTGCCTCGACGATGTTCTCCATCACGGTCATGTTGGGGAACAGGTTGAAGTGCTGGAAGACCATCCCGATGTTGGTGGTGGTGAGGCGACGGCGCTTGTCGGGGATCCGCACCCGCTTGCCGCCCTGCTCCTCGTACTGCAGCGGGACCCCGCCGACGTGGATGTAGCCGCCGGTGAGCTCCTCGAGAGTCATCACCAGGCGCAGGATCGTGGTCTTGCCCGAGCCCGAGGGCCCGATCAGGGTGACGCGCTCCCCCTTCGAGACGGTGAAGTTCAGGTCGTTCAGCACCGTGTGGTCGCCGAAGCGCTTGACCACGTCGCGGAACTCGATGTGGGCGTCGCCGGGACCGGCTGTGTTCTCAGGCAAGTTTCTTCTCCAGTCGTCGGATCAGGAGGGAGGTCGGGTAGCTGGCCACGAGGAAGATCAAGCCGGCCAGCGTGATCGACTCCGTGAACCGGAAGGTCTGCCCGCCGTAGGTCTGGGCGACCCGCACCAGCTCGGGGATGTAGATGACGAAGAAGAACGGGGTCTCCTTGAACATCGAGATCGCGTAGTTGCCCAGTGCCGGCAAGGTGTTGCGGATCGCCTGGGGGATCACGACCGCCCGCCAGGTGCGCGTCTGCGGCAGGGAGAGCGCCGTGGCGGCCTCCCATTGGCCCTTGGGCACCGAGTCGATGCCGGCGCGGTACACCTCGGCCATGTAGGTCATGTAGTGGACGCCGAGCACGCCGATGCCGATCGCGAGCGTCGAGTTGATGTACGGAGAGAGGACGAGGTTCGCGAACACCAGCTGGACCACCAGCGGGGTCATCCGGATGAACTCGACCACCCAGGTGAAGGGGGTGGCGATGATCGCGGGCGCGCTGCGCCGGATGATCGCGACGATCAGCCCCAGCACCAGGGCGATGAGGGTGCCCATCACGGTGGCGAACAGCGTGATCTTGAAACCCTCGAGCAGCAGTTTCGGAAGCACCTCGAAGGCGTGGTCCCAGGACCACCAGGTGTTGGTCGGGGTCATACGGCCACCCCTTCCTTGACGGCACGGCCACCGGGTGCCCGGAAGAGCGAGCGCCAGGAGGCTGAGAGCGCCGGGCCGCGGCCGATCTTGTGCTTGGCCCGGATCTCGAGGCCGTTCATGACGATCACGATCACCCAGGCGACGAGGTAGTAGGCCAGCAGTGCGAAGAGGTACGCGAACCAGGTGCCTGTGCGGTCACGGATCTGTTCGACCTGGAAGAAGAGGTCGTAGAGCGTGATCGAGCTGACGATCGCGCTGCCCTTGAGCAGCTGGATCCACAGGTTCGAGAGCGAGGGGAGCATCAGGGCCCAGGCCTGCGGGATCACGACCCGGAACATGCCCCGCACCGGGCTCAGGCTGAGGGCGCTGATCGCCTCGTACTGCCCCTTGGGCACCGAGTTGATCGAGCCGCGCACCACCTCGGCGCCGTAGGCCCCGTAGTTCAGCCCCAGCGCGAGCATGCCGATCAGCAGCGGCTCGAGGCGGAACCCGAAGGGGTAGGGCAGCTGCGGGAGCACGAACGCGAGCCAGAACAGCTGGACCACCAGCGAGGTGCCACGGAAGAACTCCACGAAGATGCGCGCCGACACACGGATCACGACGTTCTTCGCGACCTGCGCGATCCCGAACACGAACGAGATCAGCAGGGCCAGCAGGGCGCCGAGCAGCGTGGCGAGGACCGTGACCTTGACGCCGTCGACCACCTGCGGGGAGCGCTCGAGCAGGATCTGGAAGTTCGGCCCGAGATCCAGGAAGAAGCCGATCACTCCGTCCATCGGGGCATCACCTCTCGGACAGGGACCGGACCGGCACGCCCCACGAGGGGACGTGCCGGCCGACGGTCGCGGGGGACGCTGCGATCACTGCAGGGAGGAGAGATCGCCCGAGCAGAGGATCTCGGCGGTCATGTCCTCGGGCGGCAGCTCCTCCTCCGTGAAGCCGAAGTCGCCCACGATGGACAGGTAGCGCTCCGGATCGGCGATGATCTCGGCGAGCTTCTCGTTGTAGGCGTCCAGCAGGGAGGTGTCGTCCTGGCGGAACACGGTGCCGCCGGCGCCGAACTGGGCCACCCCGTCGATCTCCTGCACGAAGCTCTCGGTGACCTCGACCCCGTCCACGGTGTTGTCGGCGAGGTAGTTCAGGGAGATCGCGGTGAGGGCGAAGGCGTCGGCGTTGCCGGACTTCAGCGCGTCCACGCCGTCCTGCGGGCCGCCCACCTCGATGCTGTCGAGGTCGAGATCCGAGGCGTAGGTGCTCTCGACCGCGCCGCTCATGGTCGCGACGGTGAGGCCGGAGTCGACGAAGGAATCCATGTCCACGAGGCCCTCGGGGTTGCCCTCGGGAACCATCAGCGCGGTCGTGTACTGGAACTCGGGCTCGCTGAAGGCTGCTTCGGCGCAGCGCTCCGGGAGGATCGACATCCCGGCGCTGACCGCGTCGAACTGCTGGGCGTTCAGGCCCGGGATCAGCGAGTTCCAGTCCGTGAGCTGCCCCTCGACCTCGGCGATGCCCAGCTCGCCGAAGATCTCGCGGTGCAGGGCCACCGTCGCACCGGTGACGTCGCCGCCCTCGTCGAAGCTGTAGGGGGCTTCGCCCGCGAAGCCGACGACGATCTTGCCGGCGTCCTGCAGTCGGCTGAGCAGGTCTCCCCCGCCGCCGTCGCTGCCGCCCTCACCGCCGCCGGAGGTGGTGCGGCTGCAGGCGGCGAGCCCGCCGCCCAGTGCGGCGGCCGAGAGGACGAGGCCGCTCCGTCGGATGAAGCTGCGGCGGTTCTGCATGGGGTGCTCCCTTGACATCTGTGAGTCGTGGTCCGCGGAGGCCGACACGCGTGGATCGTGTCGGACAATCCGCCGATCAGCACTTCGGATCACGCCCACGCTAGCGCTTACTCCACGGCATTCCGGGCAGGTCGGGAGGATTCGTGATGGGGTCGTGACCCAGTGCAGCCCCGATCGACGGTGTGAAGGAGACCTCCTCGCCCGCGCTGCGGCGGCCCGGCAGCGTGCGCAACTGTGACGGCGACGACTTCCCGGCGTGATGCTCGCAGCCCGTCGAGGACGGATGATTGGATGGCGCCACGCGCGCACATCGCGCACGAGCACAGGAGGTTGCGATGCACTCTCGCCAGGACGGCGTCCGGCTGCCGATGATGCAGCCGATCCGTCGGCCGTCGATCATCGACCAGGCCGAGCTCGAGCTGCGCAACGCGATCTTCCTTGGCGACCTTCGCCCCGGGGACAGTGTTCCCGAGGTCCAGGTCTCCAAGCAGATGGGTATCTCGCGCTCCTCGCTGCGCGAGGCGTGCCAGCGCCTGGTGCGCGACGGGCTGCTCACCCAGATCCCCGGTCGCGGGCTGTTCGTGACCACGATGGATCCCGGCACCATGTCCGACTTCATCGACTACCGGCTGGGGATCGAGATGCAGGCCGCCTCGATCGTGGCCGACGAGGTCTCGGCCCTGCGCCGTGACGGGGAGGGCGCCGACGCGGACGTCCTGCTCGCCCCGCTGTGGGCGACCCTCGAGCGGACCCGCCGGGCTCTCGCGGCCGAGGAGGTCATCGAGGCCGGCAACGCCGATCTCGACCTGCATCAGCAGATCGCCGAGATCGCCCACAACCGCTTCCTGGTCTCGGCGATGCACACGATCGTGATCCTCACCCGCATGGGCAGCTTCTCGGACCCGCGCGGCTTCGGGGTGCGGGCCGACATCACGGACGTGCACGAGTCGCTCCTCACGGCGCTGTCCGCGGGGGACGCCTCCCGGGCCCGCGCCGTGCTGCGCGAGACCCTGCAGGAGCTCGCGAGCAGGGTGCGCTCCGGGGAGGCGGAGCAGGAGCTGGTGCGCGACCCCGACCTGCTGGAGTCCGACGGCCCGGAGTGGACCATGCTCGGTGAGAGCTCTCCCCTGGGTTGAGAGCGCGGGGCTCCGGCCGGGGCGATCGCCAGCGGGAAAAGCGCCGAAGGGCACACCCTAAGGGCATATTCTGTAGCGTTGCTCGACATATCGACCGAACCTGGCGCATGCTTTTATGCCGCACGTGCACCCGAACATCATTGATTCGCGTTGGCTCACTCGGATGCCCAGCTTGGGGACATCGTTTCTCCGCGCCGAGCGGAGACGCTCATCGGCGACGAATCAGAAGCATCCACCCTCTTCGTGAGCTCCTCACGAAGGGCCGGGCAGACCGCGAACGGCCCGCGCCCAGGCGGCAGCTCACGGTGGTGAGCTCAGTCGTGTCGGCGAGTGAGGGCGCACCGCCGCATCGCTTCCAGGGCAAGAACCACGACGGCCGCGGAGACCAGGTGCATCGACGCCAGGGCGATGGCGGTTCCCGCGTCGCCGCTGAACACGCCACCGATGGTGACCACGGCCAGCGAGGCGCCCACCACCTGGGCCACCCGGAGAATCCATGTCCACCACCGGGCGATCAACGCGACGACAGCGATCCCCACAAACATCGGCACCACGGACATCACGGCCACGGAGTCACCGGCGATCGGGTACGGAACCCCATCCTCGTAATACAACGAGAACTGCACTCCGGCTGCTCGCGCAACACTCCAGATGACCAGATTGACGACGAGGGTGACGAACGCGCCCAGAAGTGCAGCTTGCCACCAGATCAGCCCGGCGCATGAGGAGAACTCGGTCGGAGGTCGGAGGCTTCCACCCTCCACCGCCGGGGATTTTCTTGCAAACATGGACTGCTCCTTGACGTCGAATGTCACTGGATTCGACCAGTGTGAAACATGAAGTCCACTTGACGTCAAGGATTCCGGCGGGGGTGATCGTCCGGCGCCCAGCACGTGGTCGGCGGCGTCGCCGAGAAGCCGGACTGCCGCCGGGCCGATCGCTTCTCGACTCTCCCTCCAGGCAGGATCCGCACGCGCTCCACCTCATCACCGCACCAACGATTCGATCTCGTCGGCGGCGGCTGCCGCTCCGCCGGCCCCTCTGGCGATTCGCTGGTGTTCGGCGCAGCTGTTCGCGATGATCTCTGACGACGAGACCCGTCGTACCGCGTCGCGCAGTCGGGAGGGAGTGAGCTCCCCTGCGGGAAGAAGCTCTCCCACGCCGAGCTCGGCGAGGCGGGGTCCGTTGACGATCTGGTCCGTCGCCTGGGGCACTGCGACCATCGGGACACCGTGCCAGAGCCCTTCGGAGCAAGCTCCCATGCCGGCATGGGTCACGAAGGCCGAGGCGTGCTCCAGCACGGCGAGCTGGGGGACCCACTGCCGTGCGATGACGTCCTCGGGAAGGTCGCCCAAGTCGGCGGGGTCGACGTTCGAGCCGATCGCCAGCACCGTCAGCCAACCGGTCCCATGCATCGCAGCGACGCAGTCCCGCCAGAAGCCGGGGCGGTCGGTGAAAGTGGATCCGAGCGACACCAGTAGCAGTGGCCGGTCGGGCTCGGGCCAGGTGCCCTGGCGTGACCGGTCGCCGATCACCGGCCCGACGAACGTATAGCGCTCCTGGTCGACACGGTCCAGATGCGGCTGCATGGCTGCCGGTATCAGCACCACCGACCGATCTGGCGATCCGAGGAACTCCTGGTTGCCCATGCTCACGCCGATCTCGGCGAGCCAGGCATTCATGTCGTGCTGCCAGGCTCGGCCGCTCGGTGCGTCCAAGAAGTCGTAGTGCGCGGCGTACTGCTCCGCGAAGCCTTCCCAAGGGACCACGTGCGGGGCGAGCTCGATCGCTGGACGGTCGTGGAGGCGAGCGAGAGCTTTTCCGGCCCAGCCGGTGCTGTCGTACGCGACGATGTCCGGCATGTCGCCGTCCAGCTCCGCGGTCATCTGCGCGTATGCACTGCGGGCCTCGACCAGGAGCCGTTGCCTGCCCGCCAGGACGCCGCCCTCGGCCAACTCCTCGCCGACCATGGGTCCGGGGTGGTCCGCCCGAATCGGCAGAACAGTGGCACCGGTGGCGGCGACGGCATCAGAGAAACGATCCGGGACCGGGTAGGTGACGCGGTGACCCCGAGCGACCAGCTCGGCGAGCACCGGCAGGACCGGATTCACGTGCCCGTGCTGGGCGGTGGTGGACATCAGTATGTGACTCATGGGTTCTCCTCGATCAACAGTTCTGTGTGCGGACATCGTGACCATTCAGGACCTGGCTTCTGCATGTGACCAGGCCTTCTGCAGGTCCAGCAGGTGGATTCAGGATCGTGGCCCCGTGACCCCGTCGCCGAGAGCCACGGGGATTGTCACCGGGCCGCCTCGACCCTCGGGGCATGCTCGGCACGTGAGCAGACCTGCCCGCGAGCTGCCACAGCCGTGCGTCGTTCGAGCCGCACGCCTCCCCAGAGGTTCAAGGTGATGCCGATCGTGATCCAGACGATCAGCACTGCCCACGCCCCGCCTGCGCCTCTTCCGTCGAAGAAGGCGACGGAGCGCAGAATGTGGCCGTCGGCACCGATGGGCAGGTACTGGCCGATGGCTCCCCAGGGCCGGGGCAGCCACCACCACCCGGTGGCCAGCCCCGAGAGCGGATTCGAGACGAATATGGTCAGGATCGCGCCGATGCCGACGGCTGGCGGGCCGATGAGCGATCCCAGCCCGGTGACGAACAGGGAGGTCGCCGCCACCCCTGCGGAGATCGCGACGCCGGCCATCACGTAGCTGCCGTCGATCACGTCGTAGCCGTACTGCAGGATCGCGGCAACGACGAATCCGGACAGGAGACTGATGGCCAGAGAGCCGGCCAGGATGTGCCACGGCCGCCTCTTGAGCAGCAGGATCAGGATCGCGGCAGAGGCCATCCCGCCGAAGGCCAGGGGCAGCCCCAGGGCAGCCAGCGCCGCGCCGTGCGGATCCTCCGCGGTCACAGGCGCGAGCTCGACGGTCTCGACTCTCTGGCCGGCCCCCTGAAGCCCAGCGGCCACGGCGTGCAGGAGATCTGCGTACGGCGCCCCGTTCCCCTTGGCGGTATAGATCGTGATCGACCCATCTGCTGGTTCGACCACGATGCCGCCGACCGCCTCGCGGCTCCCGATGGCCGACTCGACGGCCGCGGCGTCATCGAGCCGGTCGAATTCGACGGCTCCCGCGTACTGCTCCTCGATGCTGTCATCCAGCTGGGTCAGGGCCGCGTCGGGACCGGTGACGGCGATCGGCAGGTCCTCCGGGCCGGAGTTGAGGGTCGGCGCGAGGAAGGCGAACAGCATCAGCGCGATGATGATCGGCACGCCGGCGCTGATCGCGAGGAGCGCGCGCCAGCCTCGGTCTTCACGGTGCGGTCGGGGGTCGGTGGGTACCGACATGGTTCTCACCCTTCAGTAAACGGAGCGTTGTGCTCCAGATACAAGTGGAGTGTAGTGTGCCACTTACGTGAGCGCAATGCAGTGAGGAGCACGACGATGAGGGCAGATGCCATGGCCAATCGAGAGGCCATCCTCGACGCCGCGAAGGAGCTGTTCGAGGAGCAGGGGGTGGAGGTCGCTTTCCGCGTGATCGCTGCCCGCGCCGGCGTGGGCGTGGCGACGATGCACCGCCACTTCCCCGACCGCGAGGTCCTGCTCAGGGCGCTGGCCGATCACCTCGACACGGCGGGGCGAGCCGTGCTTCGCGAGCACGAGGAACTCTGGGAGAGCGACCCCTGGGCCGCCTGGCACGGGGTCGTGCACGGTCTCGCGGACATCATGATCGCGCCGTTGGTGTCCAGCGCCTCCGAGTTCGCCAGGGCCGCCGAGCGCGAGGAAGCCTTCGTCCGGTTCGCGCAGGATCGGGACCTGGAGCCGCTGCAGCGGGTCCTGGACCGGGCGATCTCGCACGGCTACGCCCCTGCGACCCTGGATCCCCGACGATTCATCGTCGGCATCGCGGTCGTCTCACGCCCCCTGCCGGAGTTCACCGCTGACCCGGCTCCTGTTTCTCGGACGTGGATCGTCGACGTCTTCATCGACGGACTGCGCGCCGGGCGGCGCTGACGACGAGGTGCGGCGTGCGGTGGCCTCGGATGACTCGATGGCCGGGACCACCAGGGTGATCGGAGCGACCACGTGACGGTGAGCTCAGCGAGTAGGGACGGATCGGGCTCGGTGGCCCCGCCAGCAATCGGGGTCAGGGGAAACGCCGCGGGCCCGTCCCGGAGGCACCGAGCACGTCATCCGGATTGGAGTACGGACAGGACTTCAGAGACAGACATCCGCAGCCGATGCATTGGGAGAACCGGTCGCGCAGGGCGATGAGGTGCTCGATGCGATCGGTGAGCTCGTCGTGCCACTGCCGGGAGATGCGCGCCCAGTCCTTGGCGGTGGGGACCTGCTCGTCGGGAAGGGAGTCCAGAGCTTCCTTGATCCGCTCCAGGCTGATGCCGACCCGTTGGGAGGCACGGATGAACGCGAGGATTCGCAGGGTCTCGCGCCGATACTCACGACGGTTGCCCGAGGTGCGCCGGCTGCGGATCAGACCGAGGCTCTCGTAGTAATGCAATGTCGAGACGGCGACGGCGGCGCGCTCGACGATCTGCCCGGGCTTCAGCCAGAGCACCTCCTTGTGGACCTGGGGCATGACCGAGCTCTCCCTCGAGGGCTGACATCACGTTCGCATGACGTCGTCGACCCTACGCGACCCCGCTTTCCGACCCGGGGCCAGCGATCCCGATGACACACGCACCGAGTGTGTACGCCGCCGCGATCGGCACACCCCTCCCCCGAAATGCGGACGGTACGCACGGCACCTCCTCCTCTTGACATCAAGTTCACTTGACGTCGGAGGCTGAGGGTCTCCGACCGAAAGGGAGCCTTCCGATGAGCATGGAGACCGCCGCGTGGCAATCGCTGTACTCGACGATGAACGCCCAGCAGGACCGCCAGCCGTTCTCCCGGGCCACCCTGGGACGCATCGCCCGGTTCGCCCGCCCGCATCGCCGGCGTCTGGCCTGGTTCCTGGTGGTCAGCGTGATCACGGCGGCACTGACCGTCGCGACGCCGCTGCTGGCCGGACGGGTGATCGACGCCATCACCGGCGCCGCCGGGCTCTCGCTCATCCTCGTCCTCGCCCTGATCATCGCAGCGGTGGCGCTGGCGGAGGCCGCCTTCGGCATCGTCCAGCGATGGCTGTCGGCCACCATCGGAGAGGGCCTGATCCTGGACCTGCGCACCGCGGTCTACGACCACGTCCAGGCGATGCCGGTGGCCTTCTTCAGCCGCACCCGCACCGGCGCCCTGGTCAGCCGTCTGAACAATGACGTCCTGGGCGCCCAGCGCGCTTTCAGCGACACCCTCGCCGGGATCGTGAGCAACGTGGTGACGTTGCTGCTCGCCGTCATCGCGATGGTGAGCCTCTCCTGGGAGATCACTCTGATGACCGTGCTGCTGCTCCCGATCTTCGTGCTGCCGGTCCGCCGGATGGGGGCACGCCTGGCCCGGCTGCAGCGCGAGGCCGCGAACCACAACGCCACCATGAGCAACCGCATGACCGAGCGCTTCTCCGCGCCCGGCGCGACGCTGATCAAACTGTTCGGAAGCCCCGCCCGGGAGTCCGCCGAGTTCTCCTCGCGCGCCGCTCGGGTGCGGGACATCGGCGTGCGCAGCGCGATGGTCCAGGAGGTCTTCTACATCGCGCTGATGCTGGTCTCGGCCTTGGCCCTCGCCCTGGTCTACGGGCTCGGCGGCTATTTCGCGCTGACCGGACGGATGGAGGCAGGGGCCGTGGTGGCGCTGGCGCTCCTGCTGACCCGGCTCTACGCGCCGCTGACCGCGCTGGCCAACGCCCGCGTGGAGGTGATGAGCGCGATGGTCAGCTTCGAGAGGGTCTTCGAGGTGCTGGACCTGCCGCCGTTGATCCGGGATGCTCCCGACGCGCAGGAGCTGCCTCGGGGCCCGGTCTCCGTGGAGCTCGAGGACGTCCGCTTCGCCTATCCCTCGGCGCAGAAGGTCTCCCTGGCCTCCTTGGAGGAGGTCGCCATCTTGGACCCGCGAGCGGGCAGCGAGGTGCTGCGCGGCATCTCCTTCCGGGTCGATCCCGGGCAGACGGTGGCTCTGGTCGGCTCCTCCGGGGCGGGCAAGTCGACCATCGCCTCGCTGATCCCGCGATTGTTCGACGTGGATGAGGGTGCCATCCGCATCGGTGGCCTGGACGTGCGCGAGGCCGCTGCCGCCTCGGTGCAGCGCACCGTCGGCATGGTCACCCAGGACGGCCACCTTTTCCACGACACCGTTCGCGCCAACCTGTCGATCTCCCGACCGGAGGCCACGGACGAAGAACTGTGGGACGTCCTGGAGCGTGCCCGCCTGGCACCTCTGGTGTCGGCGCTGTCGGACGGGCTGGACACCGTCGTCGGCGAACGCGGATACCGCTTCTCCGGCGGGGAGCGGCAGCGGATGACGATCGCGCGTGTCCTGCTCGCCCAACCACAGGTGGTGATCCTGGACGAGGCCACCTCGAACCTGGACTCGAGCTCGGAAGCGGCGGTCCAGGAGGCGCTGACCGAAGCACTGGCCGGACGGACCGCCGTGGTCATCGCCCACCGCCTGTCGACGATCCGCGCAGCGGACCAGATCCTGGTCGTCGAGGACGGGCAGATCATCGAGTCCGGGAGCCACAGCGAACTGCTGGCGGCCGCCGGTCGCTACGAGGAGCTCCACCGCACTCAGTTCGCGACGATCACGGGCGCGACGCAGTCAGTGCCCGCCCTCCCGTAAGGGCAACAGCACGTGCCTGCCCCGCTGCGGGATCAGTCGCCGTCGCGACCCTCCGCACGCGTCTTCCGAACGATGTCCGGAAGCGTCACAGATCTCGAGGCCGGTCCCACCTGCTGGCGACCCCGGGCCCGATCTTCATCGCGTCTTGGAGCTACGAAGGCCCCGGGCCTGCGGCGAACCGCGAGCCCGGGGCCCTTCCGTCGGCGGAGACGAGAGGATTTGAACCTCCGAGGCGATTTTGGTCGCCTACTCCCTTAGCAGGGGAGCGCATTCGGCCGCTCTGCCACGTCTCCTGGCACCGGACTCTCGCCCGGCACGCCGATACAGCATACGGGAGCGCGAGGGGTGCGCCAAAGCGGGAGCGCGCAGATCACGTCACATTCTCCGCAGGACGTTCCCCGCGAGCGACCCCTGCTCCGCGCCGGGCCCGGTTCAGAGGCCCAGCTTCTCCTGCAGCAGCGCGATGTGCTTCGGGGTGCCCACGCGGTACTTGACGAAGGTGAGCACGCCCTCGGCGTCGAGCGCGAAGGTCGAGCGGATGGTGCCCTGCACCAGCTTCCCGTACATGTTCTTCTCGCCCCAGGCGCCGTAGGCCTCCATGACCTGGTGGGACTCGTCGGAGGCGAGGGTGTAGGGCAGGTCCTGCTCGGCGATGAAGCGGTCCAGCTCCTCGACCGGGTCCGGCGAGATCCCGACCACGCGGTATCCGGCGTCGAGGAACATCCGGTGGTTGTCGCGCAGGTCGCAGGCCTGCTTCGTGCACAACGAGGTGTTGGCCGCGGGGTAGAACCACAGCAGCGCCGGGGCGCCGCGGAGCGCCGCGAGATCCACACGGCCCCCTCCGGCGGCGGGCAGGTCGAGATCAGGGGCGGCATCGCCGACGGCGAGCTTCACGGGAGCGGGCGACATGGTCCTCCTCGGGGCGACGGGGCAGCTGCCCAGCCTAGCGGTGCCGGGGCGGAGCGCGGTGACCGACCGCCGCCGCTCAGACCTCGGCGCCCTGGGACCCGCCGTCGGGACCGCTCTCCCAGGCATGGGCGACGAGCTCCCTCAGCACCTCGACGTCGATGTCCTCGAGCTTCCTGACCCAGACGCAGCCCACGCCGCGGCGGTGCTTGCCCAGCCGATCGAGCAGCTCCTCGGAGCGGGGGAATCCTTGGATGCCGTAGAGCGCGAGGTCGGCCTTGCGAGGGCTGAAGCCGATCTGGAAGGTATCGCCCTCGCGGCCGGTCGCGTAGCGGTAGTGGACCTCGCCGTAGCCGATCATGCTGGGGCCCCACATGGTCGCCTGCTCGCCGCTGACCTCGCCGAACATCTCCAGCAGCACGGCACCCTCCCGGCTGCGGCGCGGGTCGAGGCCCGCCACGTACTCCGCCGGATCCACCGCGGTGGCATGGGTCCTGATGTCCTTCGCCTGCGTGCCGGTCGCGCCCCGCGTGACCACCTCCCGACGCTCCCGCGGCGCAGGCGGGTTCTGCAGCGTGGCGCCGTTCTCGGCCAGGACCGCCTGCAGCCGGCAACCGGCGGCAGGTCCCACGCCGTGCAGCTCGGCGAGCTGCGACCAGTCGCGATCCGCGAGCTGGCCGACGGTGTGCAGGCCCTGCTCCGCGAGAGCGCGGGCCGCGGGCCGTCCGATGCCGGGGAGATCTCCGATGAGGGTGCCGAGGTCGCTCATGGTCGGAGCGTAGACGAGATCGTCCGCGTCGGAGGGCCGTGCGCGGACAGGTGATCGATCGGCGGGGCGCGTGCTGCGCCGACGGTGCGACGGCCGGCCCGCGCCGGGACTGGCCGACTGCCGGCCACCACCTCCCGGAAAGGGCTTCCCCGCGGCGGGATTCTGTGCCATCGTGGACGTCGCACGAGGAGGGGTGGCCGCCGCGGACGTCGAGGTCCCTCACCCTTCCGGACGGAGAAGAAGATGACCCTGCGCACCGACGCCCTCGAGGCGAGCATCCGCGTCGACGGCACCGCCCGCTCCCTGCAGGTGACCGCCCCCGCGGCCGAGGACCTGACCCCCTTCGAGGGCACGGCGGTCGCGCACGGCGAGGGCCACCTGCTCACGGGACCGCTGAGCACCGCGAACGCCGTGGCGCTGCAGGCGGCGTTCCCGGTGCTGCGTCCCCGACGGATCAGCGACCACCGCACCTCGGTCGGCACCGGTGACCGCATGGGCCTGGCGACCCCGGGACAGGCGCGCGCCTTCGCCGAGCACGGCACGGGAGTGATGCCGGTCCTCGCGCAGCAGTCGATCCGCGAGATGGACCGCCTGGGGCGCAGCGCCCGCTCCGTCATGGACGATGCCGTCTTCGGGCTGCTCGAGGCGGGGTGGGAGAGCGGCTTCGGCGCCGACTGCGATCACATCAAGACCACCGAGGGCATCGACCGCGGGCTCGAGGCGGGCTTCGTGATGTTCACCCTCGATCCCGGCGACGCGGTCGCCGACGTCACCGCCGGCGTCACCCGGGCCGATGCCGAAGCCCTCCCCTGGGATCTGCTCGAGGACGACCTGGCGTCCCTCGAGGCGCGCTACGCGGGCAGGACCCTGGACCTCGGCGGAGAGCAGATCACCGTCGGCGAGCAGGACGTCCTGACCGCGGCGGTGAAGTACGGCCGCGCCGTGGTGGAGGCGGTGCGACTGCACCACCACCTCCTCGAGCGCGCCGAGCACGAGGTGGACGTGGAGATCGCGGTCGACGAGACCGCCTGGGAGACGACCTTCTTCGAGCACTTCTACCTCGCCGCGGAGCTCCGCCGCCTGGGCGTCACCTGGTCGAGCTTCGCCCCGCGCTACGTGGACGGCTTCGAGAAGGGCGTGGAGTTCCTCGGCGACGCCGAGGAGCTGCGGAGGAACCTCGAGGCGCACCACGCGATCGCCGAGCAGTTCGGCGGGTACAAGATCTCCCTGCACACCGGTTCGGACAAGTTCTCCATCTACCCGCTGTGCGTCGAGGCCACCGAGGGCCTGGTGCACCTGAAGACGTCCGGCACCAGCTACCTGTGCGGGCTCGAGGTCGTCGCCGAGCAGGATCCGGAGCTGTTCTCCGCGATCTGGGGGATCTCGCGCGCCTCCTACGTCCGTGCCCGGGCGAGCTACCAGGTCTCCGCCGAGGAGAGCCGCACCCCCGCCTCCCTCGAGGGCGCGGACCTGCGCGAGCTGATCCGCTCGAACGACGCCCGCCAGATCCTGCACGTGGGCTACGGCGACTCGCTGAACGGCACGGACGCCGCGGGGTCCTCGATCCACGACCGCGTCCTGGCAGTGCTCGCCGCGCACCAGGACCGTCACGGCGCGATCCTCGCCGAGCACATCGGCCGCCACCTCGCTCCCTTCTCGGCGGTGCCCGCGCCCCGCTGAGACCCGCCCCGGTGAGACCCGGGCGCCGTCGACGTCGCCTCGTCGACACGACGCGGCCGGTCCGGAAGACTCTGCGCATGCACCCGTCCTCGGAGCCGGCCCGCCCGCTCTCCCCCGCCGACACGCTGCGCTGGCTGCCGCCGGCCCTGCTCCCGCTGGGGGCGGCGATCGCGGCGCACGCGGTGCTCGCTCCCGGCTCGCGGGCGGCCGTCCCGTCCGGTGTCCTGTCCGGCCTGGGTGCGGCGGCGCTGTGGGGCCTGGTGCTCGTGGGCTCGCTGGTCGTGGTCACCGGAGCCGTGCTGCTGGTGCACCGGCTGCGGGGCCTGCCGCGTGTCCGACCCACGGCGGCGACCGCTGTGGTGGCGCTGTTCCTCCTGCTCACCTCCCTCAGCACCCGCCTGCCGCCGCTGCCGTTCTGGGACGGTCTGGAGCGGAACTGGCAGGGGAAGCTCCTGGACCTGCTGTGGGTGGGGATCCTGGTCCTGGTGCTGCGGCGCTGGGCCCGGGAGGAGGCCGGTCTGCGGTGGAGGATCGTGCCGGGATCCGCGCGCCCCGCTCTCCTCGTCGTGCTGGGCGTCCTCACCGTGTTCGTCGCCCTCGGCGCGGTCGCCGTGCTCTCCGGGGAGTCCGCAGCGCGGCCGGTGGATCTCGAACAGGTGCTGTGGGACGCCACCGTGCCCAACCTCACGGAGGAGCTGATCTGGCGCGGGGCGATGCTCGCGGTGCTGGACCGCGCCCTGCCCGCGCGTCGCCGCGTGCTCGGGGCCGGGCTGGGATGGGGCACCGTGATCACGGCGGTCCTGTTCGGCGTGGGCCACATGGTGCTGCTGGGGGCCGACGGCGCCTGGTCGCTCAGCATCGGGGGCGGGGTGTTCGCTCTCGTGATGGGGCTGGCCCTCGCCTGGATCCGCGCCCGCACCGGAAGCATCTGGCCGGCCTTCGCCCTGCACTGCGCTCCCGAGCTGGGTGCGGATATCGGGGTGCTCCCGCTGCGATGATCCCGGGACGCTCCCGGAGCGCTCCGCCATGGCACGATGAGCGCTCGCGCGGGGAGAGGAGTCGGTCGTGCTGGGTTCTCTGAGCGGGGCCGTCCTCGGCTGGACGGTCTACGTGCTGGTGTTCCGCCGGGACCGGCGTCGGCTGCGCACCGGGGTGCTGCTGCTGATCGCCCTGGTCGCGAGCGTCGGCGCCGTGGTCGCAGCGCTCGCGCCGGGCTTCGGCACAGGGCTCGCGCTGCTCACCGCCGCCACGGGCCTGGGGATGCTCGGCGTGCTGGTCGCCGGGCTCTCGATGCTCTGGAACGGGCTGATGGCGGTGCAGGAGGACTACGACACCCGTGGATCGCTGTGCATCGGCCTCGGCGGCCTGTCCCTGCTCGCCGCCCCGCTCGCGGCCGCCGGACTGGTGCGCTCGGGGGCTCCCGTCGCGGTCGGCCTCGGGGCGCTGCTGCTCCTTCTCGCCCTGCACGCGGGGCTGACGTTCCTCGCGATCCTGGGCGCCGCGCTGCCCTACCAGCTGCTCCCTCGGCGGCTGGACAGCGGCGGGGTGATCGTCCTCGGCTCCGCCCTCGTCGACGGAGAGCTGCCCCCGCTGCTGCGCAGCCGGCTGGACTGGGCCGCGCGGGAGCGGGAGCGGCTGCTGGCTCTGGGCATCATACCGCTGCTGGTGCCCTCCGGCGGGCAGGGGCCCTGCGAGCCGCGGGCCGAGGGCGAGGTGATGGCCCGGTACCTGCGCGAGGTCGCAGGGGTGCCGGCGTCCGACGTGCTCGCCGAGACGGCGTCGCGCACCACGGAGGAGAACCTGCTGCTGTCCCGCCCGCTGCTCGAGGCGGCGGGACACCAGGGCCCGTTCACCGTGTGCACCAGCCGCTACCACGCCTTCCGCGCCGCGCTGCTCGCGCGGCAGCTCGGCCATGACGACGAGGTGATCGGCTCCCCGACGGCGCTGCGCGACGTGCCCAGCGCCGTGCTGCGCGAGGTCGTCATCCTGCTGTCCTACCGCAAGCGCTGGTTCACCGCGGCGGCGCTGCCCACGCTCGCGCTCGTGGTCCTGCTGCTGCGGGCGCCGACGGCCCTCTGAGGCTCGGCCCCCTGAGACTCAGCCGCAGCACCTCAGCCGCAGCACCTCAGCCGCAGCACCTCAGCCGCAGCTCCTCAGCCGCGCTCGTCGAGAGCGCGCACGCCGCGCCACGCGGCGGGGATCAGTGCCGCCGCGAGCGCGGCCTTGATCAGGCCACCGGGGATGAAGGGCCACAGCCCTGCGGCGAGCACGGCGCCGAGGCCCAGCTGCGCGCCCAGCACGGCGTTGAGGATCATCGCGAGGTAGGGCACGCCCACCAGGAAGGGCACCGCGCTCGCGGCGACGAAGCCGACCATGGCCAGCACCGGGCGGCGGTCCCAGGCGCGCTCGGCGAACCAGCCCGCCACGAAGGCGGCCGGCACGAAGCCGAGGATGAAGCCGAAGCTCGGGGAGAGCACCGAGGCGGGGCCGCCGGTGAACTCGGCGAAGACGGGAGCGCCGGCGAGGCCCACGAGCAGGTAGGTCAGCAGCGCGGCCGCGCCGCGGCGGGACCCGAGGGCGGCGCCGACGAGGATCACGCCGAGGGTCTGGCCGGTGATCGGCACCAGCGGCAGCGGGATGGTGAGCTGGGCGAGCAGGGCCACGACGCCCGCTCCGGCGAGCACGAGGCCGGCGTCCTGCACGCGCGTGCGGTGCGGGGCCAGGACATCGGCCAGGACGGGACGGCGGGCCGGGACGGCGATCGCGGACATGGGTCTCCTCGGGGGCGGGGACGGGACGGAGGGCTACAGCCTACGCATTCCGCAGCCCGCTCAGAGCCGCGCGATCACGCCGCGGTCGGTGCGCACCCACCAGGCACCGCTCTCCCGTCGCTCGCGCCGATCCGCGTAGCGGTACTCGAAGTACCGCACCCGGATCCCTGTCGGCGGGCGGCCGTCGAAGGGGTCGCGCCGCAGCAGGCGCCGCACTCCCGGATCGCCCTCGCCCAGCCTCTCCAGCAGGGCCACGAACCAGGCCTGCGCCCCGGGGCGCAGGGCGAGGAACCACATCTGCCAGTCCAGGCGCAGGTGGTACGGGGCGAACTGGCGCGAGCGGCGGCGGACGTCGCCGGGCTTGCCCGCGAACTCGTAGGGGAACCAGGCCTCGTCCCCGGCGGTGTCCGGATCCTTCTCGAGGGTGCCCTCGATGATCACCTCGAAGCGCTTCTCGGTCATGGAGCCGAACGCGCCGTAGGCGTTGACCAGGTGGAAGCGGTTGAAGCTCGCGTTCATCAGCTGGGAGGAGGAGAAGAGGTTCAGCAGCGGCCTCCAGGAGAGCACCAGCAGGCCCGCGACCACGGCGAGCACCAGCAGCTGCCACCACAGGGGCGAGGGGTCCCCCGGGACCGGTGCGCCGATCACCGGCCAGTGCTGCCAGCCCCAGCCCGGCCAGGGCCCGCCGACGACCCAGCGCAGGAAGGAATCGCTGATCGCCGAGAAGGCGACCAGGATCGTCAACCAGTTCAGCCACGCGTAGTTCCCGGTCGCGACGAGGAACAGCTGGGTGAGGATCACCAGGCAGGCGGCGATCGAGGCGATCGGCTGGGGCAGCAGGACCAGCCAGATCACCCCGAGCTGCACGGCGTGGCTGCCGAGGACCTCGAGACGGTGCCACCAGCGCGGGGCGAGGTGGGCGAGCCGGCTGAGCGGGCCGGGCATCGGCTGGGTCTGATGGTGATGGTCCATCGCCGTGAGATCGCGCCAGGAGGAGTCGCCGCGCATCTTGATCATCCCGGCCCCGAACTCGAGCCGCACCAGCATCCAGCGCAGGAACAGCAGCATCAGCAGCGGCGGGGCGACCGCGTGCGAGCCGAGGAAGCCGACCAGGAACCCGCACTCCAGCAGCATCGATTCCCAGCCGTAGCCGTAGAAGACCTGGCCGACGGAGTGGATCGAGAGGTACAGGGCCCACATCGCACCGAACACCGCGATCATGCTCCAGGCCGGCCCCTGCTGGGGCAGCCCGAGGACCACCGAGATCCCCAGCAGCATGCCCGTCGCGCACATCCCGCGCAGCAGGGCGTCGCTGTAGGGGACATGGTGGAACAGCGTCGGGCCGCCGCGACGCCCCAGGCGCTCGAGGCGCTCGAGGTGCTCGGGGACCGGCAGCAGGCCGCGCTCGCCCAGCAGCACCGGGAACTGGTGGAAGGTGGACAGGAAGGCGAGGACGAACACCGCCGCGACGCCGCGCTGGATCACCTCGCGGGCGATGAGGAGGTCGTGCGCCTCGAGCAGCGAGAGGACCACGGACCATTCCACTCAGATCACCCCCGGGATCCGTGCTCCGTCTCGAGCAGGTCGCGATGCTCCGTGCGCGCCAGGAACCCGCGGATCGTGTCACGGCTCCTGCTGAGGCATTCGATCCTGCCCTCGATGTCGTGCAGGGACTCCGCGAGCAGCTCGGCGACGCCACGGCTGCACGTCTCCGCCCGCTCCCGCGATTCGATCTCCTCGAGCTCGAGCAGGGCCCGGGCCAGGCGCGTGGTCAGACCGGAGCGGATCATCACGGCCACCTGCCGGACCCGCTCGACGTGCTCCTCGTCGTAGGTCCGGTATCCGTTGGACGCGCGGTGCGAGGCGATCAGCCCCTGCTCCTCGTAGTAGCGGAGCAGGCGCGGGGCCACACCGGTGCGCCGGGAGAGCTCGCCTATCCTCATCGTCCCGCTCCTCCCGTCCCGTCGCCCGCGTCGGATCACGGCGTCGGAACACACCCGCTTGACATTGACATCGGTGTGAGACTCTAGCGTGCCCGGCATGAAGAGCACACGATCGGCACGACCCTCCCCCGCCCTCGGGCCCCCTCGCGCCACGACCCCACTGTCCAGGACTCCCCGGACCGCCCTCGTCACCATGTCGGCAACGGTGTTCATCGTGGTCAGCGCCGAGATGATGCCCACCGCCGTGCTTCCGATGCTCACCGCGGACCTCGGCGTCGAGCTGGCCACCGCCGGGCTCCTGGTCTCCGCCTGGGCGGCCACCGTGGTGGTCTCGAGCTTCCCGCTGACGCGACTGATGGCCCGCCTCGACCGTCCGGCCGTCATCGCCGGGGCGCTCGCGGTGGTGGCTCTGGCCACGCTGGTCACGGCCTCCGCCCCGACCTACGCCGTCGCCATGGGATC
This sequence comes from Brachybacterium sp. AOP43-C2-M15, assembly GCF_052446295.1. Taxonomy (NCBI): domain Bacteria; kingdom Bacillati; phylum Actinomycetota; class Actinomycetes; order Micrococcales; family Dermabacteraceae; genus Brachybacterium; species Brachybacterium sp. AOP43-C2-M15. Next base: position 50,636 of record NZ_JBQSWB010000009.1, on the reverse strand, counting down.
GCGTCTGGTCGCTGCCGCCGCCACAGGGCTGCTGTGGGCCACCATCAACGTCCACGCGGTCTCGATCGTCCGGGAGGGCTCGATGGCGCGGGCCACGGCCGTGGTGCTGTTCGGCGGGACGATCGCGACGGTCGTCTCCATCCCCGTGGGGAACGCACTGGCCGACCTGGCGGGCTGGCGCATCCCCTTCGTCGTGCTGGGGGTCATGGCGCTGCTGGTGGCCGCGGTGGCGTTGGTCGTCCTGCGCGCGACCCCCGTGGTGACGGAGGACGGGGCCGGCACGGTCGAGACCGACGTGCGCCGCCCGCTCTGGCCGGTGCCGGTGATCGGTGCGCTCGGCGGCCTGCTGCTCGCGGCCCACTTCATGCCGTTCACCTTCGTCGCCGAGATCCTCGCGCCCAGTGCGCTTCCCGCGCCGCTGCTGCTGGTGGCCTTCGGTGCGGTCGGGGTGGCCGGGGTGGCGGCCGTGGCCGCGGTCGGGGATCGCAGCCCCGGTCGGCTGGCGGTGCTGCTGGCCGCGATGATGGCGGCGAGCCTGGCCCTGCTCCCGGCCCTCGGCTCCTCCCTCCTGCGCGATCTGATGATCGTGCTGCTGTGGGGGCTCGTGGTCGGTGCGGTCGGTCCCTCGGTGCAGACGTACCTGATGCGCACGGCGGGGCCCGAGCATCGTCGCCTCGCGGGGACCACGATGCCGGTGGCCATGAACCTCGGGATCGCGGTCGGGGCGGCTGCGGGCAGCGGCGCCGTGGACCGGTGGGGCCTGGACCGGGTCCCCGTCCTGGCCGTGGCCCCTGCCGTGCTGGCGGCCGCCGGCTTCCTCGCGGTGGGTCGGATTCTGCGCGCTCATCGTGCGGTGCGTGCGAAGGCATCGGCCCAGTGAGCGGGATCGACGTCGCGCGGGAGCACGCGCGGCGAGTACCCGTGACGGTCCAGGAAGCGCCGCGACCCGTCGGCGGAGAGGCCGCTGCGCCGCAGGACCTGCTCGGTCCCCCGGCCGGGCCCCGTGAACACTCGCCGGACGAACTGCTGGTAGTCGTTCCGGTCACGGCGGGACAGGAGCGGCTCCCGGCGCCGGTCGAGCACCAGCAGCCCGGAGTCGACGCTCGGCCGGGGGCGGAAGGCGGAGGCGGGGATGCGGCCCTCGAGGCGCGCGGCGACCCACGGCCACCACTGCGCGGTCAGCATCGTCGCCCCGCCCACCGCGGCGCGCTTGCGGGCGACCTCCCACTGGGTGACGAGCACGGCGCGGGTCCACCCCTCGGTGCGCAGCAGGTGCCGCAGCGCCGGCGTGGTCAGGTGGTAGGGCAGGTTGCTGACCAGCACCGCGCCGGGCGGCGGGGCGTGGTGCAGGATGTCGCCGCGACGGACGGTGACGCGGGGGCCGACGCGGCGGGACAGCTCCGACGCGGCGCGCGGATCGATCTCCACCGCCTCGAGCGGTCGGCCGAGCGCGGCCAGCGGCAGGGTCAGCGCGCCGTCGCCGGCGCCCCATTCGACCAGGGGCCCCGGGCGGCGGGCGGCGAGGTCGACGATGCGTTCGATGGTGCGCGGATCGCGCAGGAAGTTCTGGCCCAGCTCATGGGCTCCGGGATGGTGGCGGGGCACGGGAGGCTCCTCGGGGACGGCAGGAGCCGGGCAGCATGAGGCGCCGCCCGGCGGTGGACCGGGGGCGGCGCGGAGTCTCGGGAGAGGGTCGGGGTCCGCGCCGTCAGCGGCGGCGGATCCGAACCATCATCGGTGCGTTCATGATGCCCATGGCGGGCACGGTACGGGCCCCGCACGGCACGGGACAACCGGATATCCTGGGGCCGGGGCCCCGGGGAGACCGGCGCGGGTCAGGTCGGCGCGGGTCAGGTCGGCACGGGTCAGAGGAGGCCGAGGGCGTGCGGCACCAGCGTCGCCCCGGCCCACCAGCTGCAGGCGCCGATCACCAGCGCGAAGCTCGCACTCCACAGCCAGCCCGGCAGCGGCGTGAGCTGGGCCAGCTGCGCCGGATCGTCACCGCGGCCGCCGGCGCTGACCACGGCGCCCAGGTGGCGCCAGGCCCCGAGCAGCAGGAACACCCCGGCGGCGAGGGTGAGCAGAGCGGTCAGCGCCGGGCTCCCCCACCACCACAGCGCACCGACCGCGGCCGCCGTGCCGAGCACCGCCGCGAGGGTGTGCAGCGAGCGGGTGAACACGAGCGAGACCACCAGCACCACGAGCGCGGCGAACAGCGCCGTGGCGGCCCAGCCGTGCAGCGCGATCTGCACCAGCAGCGCACCGAGCACCGCCGGGGCCGGGTACCCGGCCCACGTGGACAGGGCGCGGCCCGGTCCGCGGCGGGCGCCGACGGTGACGGCGTGGCCGGACATGTCGGCGCTGACCACGAAGCCGGTGAAGCGACGACCCACCAGGATGCCCGTCAGCGCGTGGCCGAGCTCGTGGACGATGGTCACCGCGAGCCGGGCGAGGCGCCACAGCGGCGGCAGCGCGACGGCCACGAGCGCGATCCCGAGCGCGGCCGGGATCCACCAGCCCGGGGCCGGGACGGCGTCGGGCGCGATCCGCTCCGCGATCTCACGGCCGAGGGTTCCGAGGTCCATCGGGCCATGGTGGCACCACCGGCCCGGCCGCGGCTGGGAGAGTGCTGTCCGCCCTCGGGGCGTGGCTCGCCCTCGCCGCGGGAGCACCGTGCCAGACTGGCGCCGACCGTCGACGACGACTCGGAAGACCTGGTGGCATCGCATGCCGGACCTCGGCCCCACCCTCCTCGACCCGTCCCTCGCACGCTGGATCACGGCCCCCGGCGAGGACCCGCAGAATCCTCTGCTGCGCCTGCGCTTCGGCCTGGGCTCCCCGCCGGTCTCCGCGCGGCTGCTGGTGACGGGGCTGGGCACCTTCCGCGCCCACGTCAACGGCGACCCCGTGAGCAGCTCCCGGCTCGACCCGGGCCTGACGGACCCGCGCCGCCGGGTGCAGGTGTGCGAGGCGGAGATCTCCCCGCTGCTCCTGCGGGGCGAGAACGTGCTGGCCATCGAGCTGGGGCGCGGCTTCCACGCGATGACGAGCCCGAACGTCTGGCGGTGGCACGAGGCGCCGTGGCGGGGACCGGTGCGGGCCTGGGCCCGCCTGCGCCTGGAGCTCGCCGACGGCACCACCCGCGCCCTCACCACGGGCGCGGACTGGCGCACCCGGCCCGGCCCGGTGACCTTCGACTCGATGTACGAGGGCGAGACCTTCTCCCCCACCGAGGACCCGACGGCCTGGCTGCTGCCGGGCTACGACGACGCGGACTGGGCACCGGTGCTCGTGGCCCGCCCCGGCGGCGGGGCACGGCGCCGGGCGCCGGTCCCGGAGCCGCTGATGCAGCTGCAGGGGCAGGAGCCGGTGGTGGAGCGGGCCGAGATCACCCCGTCCGTCGTCTCCTCCTCCCCCGAGCGGATCGTGCTCGACATGGGGCGGGTGATCGCCGGCTGGTGCCGCTACGATCTCCTCCCCGACGGCGCGACGGGAGCGGCCGGCGCCGGCGCCCCGGTCGAGTTCGTGGCACGGCACGGGGAGAAGCTGCGGGCCGACGGGAGCGTCGACGACGCCAACGAGCACGTCCCCACCGGCCGCTTCCAGCAGGACCGCATCCGGCTGGACCCCCGCCTCGCACGCAGCTTCGCGCCCCGGCACAGCTACAAGGGCTTCCGCTACGTCCAGCTGGACCCCGTCTCGGGGAGCCTCTCCTCGCTGGCAGTCACCGGCATCCTCGCCCACGCGGATCTGCGGGAGGTGAGCGAGCTGCGCTCCTCGGACACCTTCCTCGAACGGTTCGACGCGGCGATGCGCGCCTCCCTGCTCAACAACATGCACCACGTCCCCACCGACACCCCGATGCACGAGAAGAACGGCTGGACCGGTGACGCGCTGACCGCCCTGGCAGCGATGACCGCGAGCTTCGACATGCGCCGGATGCTGCGCAAGTGGCTCGACGACCAGGTCGACGGACAGCGCGAGGACGGCTCCCTCTCGGTGATCGCGCCGAACCCCGGCTGGGGCTACGAGGAGCTGTCCCCCGCCCCGGAGTGGACCTGCCTGCTGCCGACCCTGCTGGACGAGCTCGCCACCGAGTACGCCATGATCGCCCCGGTGCGGGAGCACGGCGGGGCGGCGGCGCGATACCTCGACCACGAGCTCGGGCGGCGGGACGGGGACGGGCTGGTCCCCGGGGTGCTCGGCGACTACCTCACCCCCGGCAGCCCCGGCCCCGCCCCCGAGGACAGGCGCCTGACGGGCTCCCTGTTCGTGGCCCGCGCGCTGCGGAGCCTCGCCCATGCGGTGGACCTCGCGACGTGCGCGGACGGCGCGGCCTGCGCCGATCCGTGGACCTCGAGCGGGGAGCGCGTCGAGGGCGTCCCCGCCCCCGAGGCGCTGCGCGGGGAGGCGGCCGCCCTCGAGCGGGCGGTGAACACCGTCTTCCTCGACCGGGCTCGGGGGGTCTACCGCGACCCGGGCACCATCGGAGAGCCGGGCTCCGCGTCCTACCGCCAGACCAGCAACCTGCTGCCGCTGGCCGCCGGGATCGTGCCACCGGCACAGGTCGAGGCGGTGGTGGGGAACCTGGTGGCGGACATCGGGGCGCGCGGCGACCATCACGACTGCGGCCACATCGGGGTGCGCTTCCTGCTGCCGGTGCTCTCGGCGCACGGCCACGGCGCGCTCGCCTGGAGGGTGCTGACCGCTCCCGACGCCCCGGGCTGGAAGGCATGGCTCGAGGCGGGGAACTCCACCTTCATGGAGATGTGGGAGGACCCGCGCTCCTGCTCCCACTACTTCATGGGCACCCCGGTGACCTGGATCCACGAGAACGCGGCAGGACTGCGCCGCGGCCCGGACGGCTGGGGCGAGTTCCTCGTCGCCCCGGACCCGGACGTCCCCGTCGGCCGCATCTCCATCGCGCGCACCACCGAACTGGGCGAGATCGTGCTGGCGGTGGATCGCGAGCGGCGCCGGCTCGAGCTCGAGGTGCCGACCGGCTCCCGGGCGCGGGTCGAGCTGCCGGGGATCGCGCGGCACCTTCCCGCCGGGCGGCACGTCGTGGACTGGTAGCCGTCGCCGCACGGGCCCGGACGCGACGACGCCCGCCGTGCCCGGCCGAAGCCGGACCCGACGGGCGTCGAGATCAGTCGGCCGATCCGAGGATCGGCCGGAGCGCTCAGATGCCGCGGATGTTCGTGGCCTGCAGACCCTTGGGGCCCTGCTCGACGTCGAACTCCACGCGCTGGTTCTCCTCGAGGTCGCGACGACCGGAGCCGGCGATGGCGCTGAAGTGCGCGAACACATCGGCGGAGCCGTCCTCGGGGGCGATGAAGCCGTAGCCCTTGTCGGAGTTGAACCAGGTGACGATGCCAGTAGCCATGGCGATATTCCTTCGTTGTCGTGAGTCACGGTCGTGACCCGTAGATCCGTGGCGAGTGTTCCGCCGCGGAATGGTTGCGGTCGCGAGGACCGCGGGGACCGCGGCCGACGACAGGTCGTCGCCGGTGCAGTCGATCTGGGGCCCGGAGGCCGAGGGGTCCCGTCCGGCGAGCACGGCGACGAGGACGTCGCCGTCGGCTCGGAGCCGGGGCAGGGAGGGGAGCGCTGCAACGGCCTGCGGGGCCGTCGGCGCTGTGGTGAGGGGTGACGCGGGAGCGTCGTCGAGAGGGTGCGGAGCGAGGGTGGTGATGGAGATCCAATTCCGTCGGATGTGGTGCGCGACCGTCGTCGGTCGCCTCCGAGGGAGGCATCCTGCGCCGTGCGTGCCCTCCGCTGCCGCGCCGGAGGGCGGGGCGAGTGCGGACGACTGCGATAAGCCTACGGCATCCGCGGCAGTCCTCGGTCCACGGTGTGACCCACCGGACTCCGAGCCCGTCCGGGACCGGCGCCGCAGCCCGCGGATCCGCGGGTCGGGACCCTCCTCGTCACCCCGACCGGGCCGGCGTGGGTTAGGGTGACCTTCCCTGGCGCTGACATCGAGCGAGGCGCCCGTTCGTCGTCGAGAGCATCCGATGCCCCCTTCCCCCACCGGCGGCTCCCTGCTGCGTCGGGCGGTCCGCCGCCGTCTGCGGCTGATCGTGCCCGGCCTGCTGCTGATGGCGGTGTGGCAGCTCTGCGAGGCGCTGGTGCCGATCGCGATCGGTCTGGTGGTCGATCACGCAATCGTCCCCCGGGACCGCACCGCGCTGCTGATCTCGGTCCTCGGGATCCTGCTGCTGTTCACGGTGCTCTCCTTCGCCTATCGCTTCGGTGCGCGACGGATGAACACCGCACTGCATCTCGAGGCCCACGACCTGCGGGTCGAGGTGGCCCGGCACGCGCTGCTGGCGCGTGGGGCGCTGACCGGCCGTCGCCCCGGGGCGGTGCTGTCGCTCTCCTCCGCGGACGCCGACGTCACCGCGCTCCTCTTCCGACAGATCGCCCTCGGCGGCTCCGCCCTGCTGGGTCTCCTCGGCGCGTCCGCCTACCTGCTGTGGGCCGACGCGGTGGTCGGCCTGGTGGTGATCCTCGGCGTCCCGCTCGCGCTCCTGCTGGTCGCGGGCCCCTCCCGCGCGATCTCGCGACGCAGCGGCGCACAGCAGGCCGCCGTGGCGGAGGCCGGGGCGGTCGCGAGCGACACCATGGCCGGGCTGCGGATCCTCAAGGCGATCGGCGGCGAGCGGTGGGCCTCCCGCCGGTACCGCACGGCCTCCGCCGCTGCGGCCGGAGCCGGCATCCGCACCGCCGACGTCTCGGGGAGGGTCGCGGGCCTGGGAGTGCTCGGCGTCGGCGTCATCCTCGCCGCGGTGGTGCTGGTGGCCGGGTGGCGCGTGAGCACCGGTGACCTCAGCGTGGGGCAGCTGGTCTCGGTGGTCGGCGTCGCGCTGTTCTTCGCCGAGCCGATCCAGAGCCTGACCATGGCGATGACGGTCTTCGCCCGCTCCCACGGGGCGGCCGTCCGGATCGCGGAGTTCCTGCGCGGAGGCGACGGCGAGGAGCCGTCGGGACCCCCGCCCGCGAGCGCCGAGGTCGCCGTCGAGGGACTCGACATCGGACTCGTCCGCCCCCTGGACCTGCGGATCGACGACGGGGCCCTGTGCGTCCTGGACGTCGCCGACCCCGCCGCGGCCGGCCGCCTGGCGCGCGCCCTCGCCGGAGGTGCGGGCGCCGAGCACGTCCTGGTGGGCGGGGCGCGCCGCGACGCCATCGCCCGCCCTCTGGCCGGGACCGTCATCAGCGCTCCGCATGCGGCGGACCTCTTCGCCGGGACCCTCCGCTCGAACATCACCATGCTCCACGACGGCGACACCCCGGTGCCCGCGACGGTGCTCGCCGCCTCCGGCACCGAGGAGGTGCTCGGCGTCGTCTCCGGCGGCCTCGACCACGAGGTCCGGGAGGCGGGCAGCAACCTCTCCGGCGGGCAGCGCCAGCGGATCGCCCTGGCCCGCGCCCTGTACGCCGCCCCGGAGGTGCTCGTGCTCGAGGACCCGACCAGCGCCGTCGACTCCGTCACCGAGTGGGAGGTCGCACGGGGGGTGCAGCGCGAGCGCGCCGGGCGCACCACGGTCGTGCTGACCTCCTCCCCGGCGTTCCGCGCCCTCGCGGACCAGGTCGTGGAGATCCCCTCCCTCGCAGGAGGCGCCCGATGATCCTGCCCCTGGCGTCCCGACGTCGCGTCCTCGCCGCCCTCCGCCCCCTGCTCGCGGGCCGGCGGATCCTGCTGCTCCTGATCGCCGTCTCCGGCCTCGTCACGGCGCTCGCCGGACTCGCGGGCCCCTGGGTCGTCGGCTCCCTCGTCGACGAGCTGCGCGCACAGGCCTCGATGCGCCCCGTGCTGGTCGGCGCCGGCCTGCTCCTCGCCGCGGGGCCGGTGGGCGCCCTCGGCACCTGGCTGGGTCGGCGATGGATGGGGGCGCTGGCCGAGCCGGCCGTCGCCTCCCTGCGCGAGGACGTGCTCGATGCGGCGCTGGCGGTGGACTCCTCCGTGGTCGAGGGCGGGGGCCGCGGCGACCTGGTCTCCCGCGTCGCGGAGGACTCCCGCGTGGTCACGGAGGCGGCCTCGGTGATCCTGCCGATGTTCCTGCAGTCCCTGTTCGTCGTCACCGTCTCCGCCGCGGGCATGACGGCGGTGGACTGGAGGCTGGGACTGGTGGGGCTCCTCGCGGTGCCGATGTACGCCCTCACCCTGCGCTGGTACCTGCCGCGCTCCGGGCCGATCTACGCCCAGGAGCGGACCGCCTTCGGGGTGCGCTCGCAGCGGGTGCTCGGCGGCATCGGCGGGGCCGCGACCCTGCGCGCCTTCGAGGCGGAGCGGGTCGAGCTCGAGCGGATCGATGCCGCCTCGGCGCACGCCCGGGACCTGTCGATCGACGTGTTCCGCTTCCTCACCCGGGCCTTCTCCCGCAACAACCGTGCCGAGGCGGTGGTGCTCTCGGCGCTGCTCCTGGCCGGCTTCCTGCTGGTGGACGCCGGCTCGCTGACGGCGGGCGGAGTCGCGACCGCGGCGCTGCTGTTCCATCGCCTCTTCAACCCCATCGGCGCCCTGGTGGGCATGTTCGACGAGATCCAGTCCGCCGGCGCCTCGCTCTCGCGGATGGTGGGCGTGATCGATCTGCCGGTGCCGCCCGCGGCCGTGCCCGCCCCGCCCGAGTCGGCGCCCTTCCCTTCGCCGCCGGCGACATCCCCTTCGCCGCCGACTACCCTCCTGTCCCCCGCGGCCGACGGCGACGCCCTGGTCCTCCGCGGCGTCGGCCACGCCTACGAGCGGGACCGCCCGGTGCTCTCGGGAGTGGACCTGCACCTCGCTCCGGGCGAGGTGGTCGCGGTGGTCGGGGCGACCGGCGCCGGGAAGTCCACGCTCGCGCAGATCGTCGCCGGCACGGTGGCGCCCACGACCGGCACCGTGCGCCTGGGGCCGGACCCGGTGCGCGAGCTGCCGCCCGCCGCGCTGCGCGCCCGCATCTCGATGATCAGCCAGGAGGTGCACGTCTTCGGCGACACCCTCGCCGAGAACGTGCGCGTGCCGCGGCCTGACGCCTCGCCCGAGGACGTGCTCGCGGCGCTCGAGGTCGTGGGGGCCCATCGCTGGGTCGACACCCTCCCCGAGGGCCCCGACACCGTCGTCGGCGACGGCGGCCACGCCCTGACCGCCATGCAGGAGCAGATGCTCGCCCTGGCACGGATCGTGCTGGCCGATCCCGAGTTCGTGGTCCTCGACGAGGCGACCGCCGAGGCCGGGTCCTCCGGCGCACAGGAGCTGGAGACCGCGGCGCAGGCGGTGCTCACGGAGCGCGGCGGGCTGGTGGTCGCCCACCGCCTCTCCCAGGCCGTCACCGCCGACAGGGTGCTGGTGATGGAGCACGGGCGCATCGTCGACTCCGGGACCCATGCCGATCTGAGCCGCGGCGAGGGGATCTACGCGCGGCTGTGGGAGGCGTGGACGGCCCGATGAGGAGCCGGGGCTGGGACGCGCTGGATCCGTGCGCCGCCGCCGGGCAGGATGGAGTCTCCGCACCACCCCGATCAGCACCAGGAGCCCGTATGACCGCCGTCGTCGTCACCGCAGTGTTCTTCCCCAAGCCCGGCCGGAAGCAGGAGCTGGCCGAGGCCATGCGCCGCGGCATCGAGGCCGTCCACACGGAGGAGGGCTGCGAGCTGTACTCGATCCACGACGCCGAGGACGGCACGATCACCATGATCGAGAAGTGGTCCTCGGCCGAGGCCCTCGACACCCATGGCGACAGCGACCAGGTCGCCATCCTCCGCGAGGACGTCGCGGACCTGATCGAGAAGCCGGCCCTGGTCACCCGCATGACCCCGATCCCCGCCGGCACGGAGGCCCAGGGCAGGATCTGAGCCGTCGCGCCGACGCAGCGGCTCCGCAGCGCCGCACCCGCAGCACCACGAACCCCAGCCGTACCATTGGGATGGTACGGTGTGTATCACCCAGCTGATACAGATCGGGGGATCTTATGTGGTACCTGCTCGCACCCGTCCTGCTCGGGGTCCTGTTCGGCGTCGCCGGCGCGGTGGGCCTGCGGCTCCTCGGCCGCGGGCCGACCGTCGGGCTCGACCGCCGCAGCGCGCTCCTGACTGTCACGGCTGCGGGCGTGGCATCGCTGGCGGTGATCGCGATCCGGGGTGGCGCGGTGGGGGCGATGCACTCCCCCGCCTTCTCCGCCTACCCCTTCGAGCTCCTCGCGACGGTCCGCTACCTCCTCCCGCTCGCCCTCGGGGTCCTCGTGGTCCTCGCCCTCGCCGTCCCCGCGCCGCAGGAGGGATCCGTCGGCGCCTCCCTGGCCCGCCGCACCTGGTCCTCGTTCGTCCCCCGGGCCTGGACAGCGGTGGTGCTGGGCGTGCTGGGCGTGGTGCTCGCCGTGACCGTGGCCGCGGGCCTCGCCTCCCGGCCCGACGAGGAGGGGCGCTACACGCGGTACGACTTCGGGTTCGACAGCTCGAGCATGTCGACGGACTTCTACGGATGGCACCATTCCTCCGGACCGCTGCTCTGCCTGGTGCTCCTGCTCGCGGTGACCGTCGCGGCATGGACGGTGATCGCCCGCCCGCCGCATCCCGCGGAGCGCGCGGACCTGGAGGAGGACGTGGACCGTCGTCGGCTGCGCAGCACGAACGTCGCCCGGATCGCCACCGGGGCGATGCTGCTCCACCTCGCCACGGTCCTCGGCGACCTGGCCGGGACCGCCGCCTCGAGCCTCACCGCGAGCGCCGGCTCCGGTGAGCACTTCCGCTCGGTCCCGCCCTTCGCGTCGCTGGCGCCCTTGATGGAGCTCGGTGCGCTGCTGGCCGGAGCGATCGGCCTGGGCCTGTGGGTCTTCACCACGCTCAGCGCGCTCCGCGGCACCCGCCCCCGGGGCGGGGTGCGTCACGACGGCGCCCCCTCCGCGGAGTCGGCATGATCATCGAGATCTCGGCGGGCGCCGGGAGTCCGTCCGAGCAGATCCGGGACCGGGTCACCGGGCTGATCACCACCGGGGCCCTCGCCCGCGGCGAGCGCCTGCCCTCGGTCCGCCAGCTGGCCGCTGATCTGCAGGTCGCGCCCGGGACGGTCGCGAAGGCCTATCGCTCCCTGGAGGCCGACGGGCTGGTCGTCTCCCGTCCCGGGTCCGGGACCCGCGTGAGCGATCAGGCCTCCTCCGTCTCCCCCGCGCTCGCCCGCGCCGCCCGGCGGCTGGCCTCCACGGGGCGCGAGGACGGCCGGGACCTCGAGGACGTCATCCGGGTGCTGCGCGCCGTGTGGTGACCACGGCCCCGTGCGCCGGACCGTGGACCACGATCCCGGGCGCTGACCGTGAGGGCAGATCGTGAACGCAGATCACGCCGGGCTCGCCCCGGCCGCCGGCCGCCGTGCAGACTGCGAGGGCCCGACCTGACCGAGGAGAGCCCGATGACCCAGCACGCGACGACCGCCGCCGAGACCGAGCAGACCACCACCGCGCAGACCACCACCGAGCAGACCGACGCCCCCGAGTCCTGGCTCGCCCTGCGCCGCCGCCGGGACGAGTCCCTGGCCGCACCCCACGGAATCCTCGCCCAGGTGGGACTGCACTGGATCGATCCGGACGCCGGGACGGTGCGCCCCGATCAGGTCCCCGGCAGCTGGGAGATCATCGACGGGACGCTGGTCGTGACGTTCGCGGGAGCGGAGCTCACCCTGCTCGCCGGCGCCCCCGAGATCGAGGTCCGCCGCGACGGCGAGGTCACCATCGCGAGCGTGAACGGCGAGGGCGACGTGCGCCTGGCGAGCTTCGGCGAGGACGTGCACATCGACGCGATCCGCCGGGGCGGGCGGATCGGCCTGCGCCTGCTGGACCCGGCCGCACCCCGCCTGACCGGCTTCGACGGGGTGCCGACCTTCCCCTACGACCCCGCTCTCGTGCTCACCGGGAGGTTCCGGTCCGCCCCGAGCACGGTGAGGGTCGGCTCGGCGCTGCCGTGGCTCGCGCAGGAGCTGCCCTCCCCCGGCGTGGCCACGCTCGAGATCGCGGGCACGGAGGTCGATCTCGTGCTCACCAGCGAGTCGAGCCTGCTGTTCACCGACGAGACATCCGGGACCGAGAGCGCCGAGTGGCGCCAGGTGAGCGCGCAGCTCGACGGCGACCGGGTGCGGGTGGACCTCAACGACGCGCTGAACTTCCCCTCCGCCTTCAGCGTCTGGGGCACCTGCCCGCGCCCGCCGCAGGACAACTACCTGCCCTTCCCCGTGCGCGCCGGGGAGGCGCGGGTCGAACCCACCGAGCGCTGAGCGGCTCCGGCCGGCTCGTCGGCCCATCGGCCCATTGGCCCATCGGCTCGTCGGCCCATCGGCCCATCGGCCCATCGGGCCGACGGCACCTAGGATCGCGGGATGCCCGAGAACCACGCCCCCGATCCCGCCGAGAGCGCGTCCCCGGCCGCGCTCGCCTCACGCCTCCGCCGCGGGGGCCTGCCCTGGGGCTCCCTGCTGCGCAACGCGACCCTCGTGGTCACCGTGCTGGTGATGGTCTGGCTGGCGCTGAACGTGCGCCTTCCCTCCCCCGACGAGCTGCGGTCGGGCTTCGCCGATCTGGGCGCCTGGGGGCCGCTCGCCTTCGTCGCCGTCTACGCGGTGGTCGCGCTCACCCCGATCCCGGTCACGATCATGGCGGTGGTGGGCGGGACGCTGTTCGGGCTGGCCGGCGGCACCGTGCTCTCGATGATCGGGGTGACGCTCGGCTGCTGGGGCGGCTACTGGGTGGCACGGGGCCTGGGCCGTGACACCGTGATGCGGGCCCTCGGATCGCACGCCGACATGGTCGAGGACCGCCTCGAGAACGGCGGGTTCTATGCCGTGTGCACGCTGCGCCTGATGCCCGGCATCCCCTACTGGCCGGTGAACTACGGCAGCGGCGCCCTGGGCATCACCAGCCGGGACTTCCTCGTCGCGACCGCGCTCTCCGCCCTGCCGGGACAGGTCTCCCTCATCGCCATCGGCGCGTTCTTCGTCGAGCCGGGGATCGCCTCCGGTGCCGCTGTGGTGATCTCCTGGATCGTGGTCCTCACGCTGACGCTGCTGTCATACCGCCGCTGGAGGGCGACCCGCACCGCCGAACGTCCGGAGGAGGAGCGCCCGGAGAACGGCGGGGCCCTTCCCGACTCCTCCGCTGGCAGCGCCTGAATCCGGTCTAGACTGCTCCCACGCCGCCGGAGCACCCCTCTGCACCACGCCCGGGGTAGGCCCCGACCGGTCACAGCGCGCCAGCCGGCGCGCGTCGTCGCCCACCGGGGCGCTCGGCCCGTGCCCCCGGAACTCCACGAGGACGTGTCATGACCACAACGACCGAGGCCAAGAGCGGGTTCAGTCCGCGCGTGGCGCTGCAGAAGGTCGGCACCTCACTGTCGAACATGGTGATGCCGAACATCCCCGCCCTGATCGCCTGGGGCATCCTCACCGCCTTCTTCATCGAGGACGGCTGGACGCCGAACGCGCCGCTGGAGAGCGCCGTCGGCCCGATGATCCACTACCTGCTGCCGCTGCTCATCGCGAACACCGGCGGCCGGATGATCTACGAGGCGCGCGGCGCCGTGGTGGGCGTCATCGCCACCATGGGCGTGATCGCGGGCTCGGACTGGCTGGTCGCGCAGGAGAACGCCGCCGAGCTCGAGAGGTGGCTCGCCGCCGGCAATGCGGAGGAGGCCTTCGAGGCCCTGCCCGAGGTGCACATGTTCATCGGCGCGATGATCATCGCGCCGCTCGCCGCCTGGCTGATGAAGAAGCTGGACCGGCTGTGGGAGGACCACATCCCGGCCGGCTTCGAGATGCTCGTGAACATGTTCTCCGCGGGCATCTTCGGCTTCGTGATGCTGGTGGCCGGCTTCTTCGGCCTCGCCCCGCTGGTCAACGGCCTGATGACCCTGCTGGCCAACGGCGTCGCCGGACTGGTCAACGCCGGACTGCTGCCCCTGGTCTCGCTGCTCATCGAGCCGGCGAAGGTCTTCTTCCTCAACAACGCCATCAACCACGGCGTGCTCACCCCGCTGGGGATCTCCCAGGCCGCGGTCGACGGCAAGTCGGTGCTCTTCCTGCTCGAGGCCAATCCCGGCCCGGGCGTCGGCATCCTGCTCGCGTACACGATCTTCGGCAAGGGCGCCGCCCGCGCCTCCGCCCCCGGCGCCGCGGTCATCCAGTTCTTCGGCGGCATCCACGAGATCTACTTCCCCTACGTGCTCATGAAGCCGATCCTCATCCTCGCCGCCATCGCCGGCGGCATGACGGGCGTGGCGGTCAACACCCTGTTCGGCACTGGTCTGATCGCCCCGGCCGCGCCCGGCTCGATCATCGCGATCTTCGGCGTGGCCGCCCGTGACTCCTATCTCGGGATCGCGCTCGCAGTGATCGCGGCCGCCGCGGTCAGCTTCGCGCTCTCCGCCCTGTTCCTCAAGATCGGCAAGGACGACGACGGCGACATCGCCGCCGCCACCGCGAAGATGGAGCAGATGAAGGGCAAGAAGTCCTCCGTCTCCGGTGCCCTCACGGGTGCCGGAGCAGGAGCCGGCGCCGTCGCGGCCGCCGACGACTCCGGCCACACCGGCCCGATCTCGAAGATCGTCTTCGCCTGCGACGCGGGCATGGGCTCCTCGGCGATGGGCGCGACGGTGCTGCGCAAGAAGGTGCGCGCCGCCGGCTTCGACGACGTCGAGGTCACCAACAAGGCCATCTCGAGCCTGAACGACGAGTGGGACGTGGTGGTGACGCAGAAGGAGCTCACCGACCGCGCTCGCCAGCGCACCGGCTCGGCCGTGCACGTGAGCGTGGACCAGTTCATGAACTCGCCGCGCTACGACGAGGTGGTGGACCTGGTCCAGCAGCGCAACGACCCCGACGCGGCGGAGGAGCCGGTGCCGGCGGGCACGACCGGGGCAGGCGCGGGTGCCGGGGCCGTCGCGGGTGCCGGGGCCGGTGCCGCCGGTGCGGAGGCGACCGCCGGGGCCGACGACGCCCCGCGGGGCCGCCACGCCGCCGAGCGGCCGCCGGAGCAGGCGCCGATCCTCTCCCCCGAGAGCATCGTCCTCGACGGCAGCGCGACCGATTCCGGCACGGGCATCGAGGAGGCCGGCGCCCTGCTGGTCGCCGCCGGCGCCGTGGACGAGGGCTATGTGACCGCCATGCACGACCGCGAGGCCACCGTCTCGACCTTCATGGGCAACGGGCTCGCGATCCCGCACGGCACCAACGATGCCAAGTCGACCATCAAGCGCTCGGCGATGAGCTTCGTGCGCTATCCCGACGGCATCGACTGGAACGGCAACCCGACCACCTTCGTGATCGGCATCGCGGGCGTCGGCAACGAGCATCTCGAGCTGCTGCAGAAGGTCGCCATGACCTTCTCGGACCCGGCGCAGGTCCAGCGGCTCGAGAACGCGACCACCTCCGAGGAGATCCTCGAGATCCTCGGCGACACGAAGGAGTGAGCATCCGATGAAGGCAGTGCATTTCGGGGCCGGGAACATCGGCCGCGGCTTCGTGGGGCTGCTGCTCCACGAGGCCGGCTGCGAGGTGGTGTTCTCGGACGTCGCCGAGGCCCTCGTGTCCCAGCTGCAGCAGGCGGACTCCTACACGGTCAGCACCGTCGGCCAGGACCCCACCACCACGGTGGTCGACGGGTTCTCGGCGATCAACTCCGCCCAGGACCCCGAGGGGCTGACCGCCCAGATCGCCTCGGCCGATCTGGTCACCACGGCGGTCGGGGCGCACATCCTGCGCTTCGTCGCGCCGAACATCGCCGCCGGGATCGCGGCCCGTCCGGACGGGGCGCCCCGCCTCGCGGTGCTGGCCTGCGAGAACGCGATCAACGCGACGGACCTCCTCGAGCAGGAGATCCGCGCGAACTACCAGGGCGAGGACCTCGAGGAGAAGGCGCTGTTCGCCAACACCGCCGTGGACCGGATCGTGCCGGTCCAGGCGGAGGGTGCGGGCCTCGACGTCACCGTCGAGGACTTCTACGAGTGGGCGGTCGAGCGCGGGCCCTTCGAGGGCCACGAGCCCGACATCCCGGGGATCACCTGGGTCGAGGACCTCGGCCCGTACATCGAGCGCAAGCTGTTCACGGTGAACACCGGCCACGCGACCACCGCCTGGCACGGCTGGGCGGCCGGTCACGAGCGGATCGCCGAGGCGATCGCGGATCCGGCAGTCGCCCGCGAGGTCGAGGGCGTGCTCGCCGAGACCTCGGCGCTGCTGGTCGCCAAGCACGGCTTCGCCGAGGAGGAGATGGCCTCCTACCGCACGAAGGTGCTGGGTCGCTTCGCCAACACCGCCCTGCCGGATCCGGTCGAGCGGGTGGGGCGGGCGCCGCTGCGCAAGCTCTCCCGCCACGAGCGGATCATCGGCCCGGCCGCGGAGCTGGCCGAGCGCGGCCTCGGGCACGACGCCCTGCTCTCGGCGCTCTCCGCGGCGCTGTCCTTCACGCCCGACGGGGATGAGGAGGTCGACCGCCTCCAGGAGATCCTCCGTGAGGAGGACGCCGACGCGGCGACGGCCGAGATCACAGGACTCGACCCCGATCATCCCCTGTCCTCTCAGGTGCGGGACCGCATCGCCGGGGTATCCTCCGGTCACCAGAACTGACGCCAGCGAAAGGCAGACACACCATGGCAGAGCGGACCGTCAAGATCGCCAGCGCCTCCGGGCTCCACGCACGGCCGGCGGGCATCTTCGCCCAGGCCGCGGCGGAGCAGCCCGCGACCGTCACCATCGAGAAGGCCGGCGGGAACGCCGTGCAGGCCTCGAGCATGCTGATGCTGATGACCCTCGGGGCCGGCAAGGGCGACGAGGTCACCTTGCGCGCCGAGGGCGAGGGCGCCGAGGAGTCGGTGAACGCCCTCGCCGACCTCCTGGAGAAGGACCTCGACGCCGAGGAGTGAGGCGCGTCGTGCGGTGACGCGACCGCTGCGCCCGCCCCGGCGCCAGGATCGTCGCGCCGGACCCGGCGACACACCTGACGCAAGCATCGAGACCCCCGATATCACCCACCAACGGGCGATATCGGGGGTCTCGGCGCACGTGTCGCGTCGGGACGGACGCCGGGCGCACGCGCCGCGCAGGGGTCAGCGGGTCACAGCCCCAGCTCGCCGAGGATCGGCAGCCCCGCGCGGACGGCGCTGTTGGCGTCCTCCGCGGTGCGGGCCGCGACGGCCTGGGCCGCGAGGTCCCGAGCCTGCTCGAGGGTCACCGTGGAGAGCACCTTCGCGACCGCGGGCAGCGAGCGCGGGGTCATCGACAGGCTGTTCACCCCCAGGCCCACGAGCACGACCGCGAGACC
This sequence comes from Brachybacterium sp. AOP43-C2-M15, assembly GCF_052446295.1. Lineage (NCBI taxonomy): Bacteria > Bacillati > Actinomycetota > Actinomycetes > Micrococcales > Dermabacteraceae > Brachybacterium > Brachybacterium sp. AOP43-C2-M15. The sequence goes on along the minus strand of NZ_JBQSWB010000009.1, from coordinate 33,354 downwards.
GGGATCGCCCGCCGCCTCGCCGCACACGCCCACGGGCTTGTTCGCGCTCTCGCCGAAGGCCTCGGGGTCGCCGCCCGCGGCGCGGGCACCGTCGCAGGTGGCCTTGACCAGGGTGAGCACGGCGGGCTGCCACGGGTTGTTCAGATGGGCCAGGGAACCCAGCTGCCGGTCCGCCGCCATCGTGTACTGGGTGAGGTCGTTGGTGCCGATCGAGGCGAAGTCGCAGGCCGCGAGCTGGCGATCCGCGGTGACCGCGGCCGAGGGCGTCTCGACCATGATGCCGGCGGGCTCGAGCCCGCGCTCGGCGCACAGGGCCACGAAGTCCTCGGTCTCGGGGACGGTGGAGATCATCGGCGCCATCACCCAGGGCGTGGCCTGCGACTGCTCGGCGGCCGCGGCGATCGCGTCGAGCTGGTTGGTGAGCACCGAGCGCTTCTCCCAGGAGGTGCGGTAGGCGCGCACGCCGAGCGCCGGGTTGGGCTCGTCGGCGTCGGTGAGGAAGGGCAGCGGCTTGTCCGCGCCGGCGTCGATCGTGCGCACCACGACCTTCTTGCCGGGCAGGTGCGCGAAGGTCTCGACGTAGGCGGCGGTCTGCTCCTCGACGGTGGGCTCGTCCTCGCGGTCCAGGAACAGGAACTCGGTGCGGAACAGACCCACCCCGTCGGCGTTCGCCGCGGCGGCCTTCTGCGCGTCCTGGGCGCCGCCGATGTTGGCCAGCAGCTGCACCCGGGTGCCGTCGGCGAGGACCCCGCCGCCGCCCTCGTAGGTCAGCGGGTTCTTCTGCAGCTCGGTCCAGGCCTCGGCGAAGCGGTGATGCTCCTCGGTGACCTCGTCGGTCACGGTGCCGAAGCCGGCGTCGACGAAGACCTCGGTGCCATCGGCGAACTCGTGGATGTCCCGGGCGGCGACGATCGCCGGCAGCCCGAGCTGACGAGCCAGGATCGCGGTGTGCGACTGTGGGCCGCCGTCGGAGGTGACCAGGGCCAGCACGCGCGTGGGGTCGAGGGTCGCGGTGTCCGCCGGGGCGAGGTCGATCGCGGTGAGCACGAAGGGCTCCTCGACCTCGGGGATGCCGGGCGCCTGCTCGCCGCGCAGCTCGGCGACGATGCGCGCGCGCACGTCGCGCACGTCGGTCGCGCGCTCGGCCATGTACCCGCCGAGGCCCTCGAGCATCGTCGCGACCTGGTCGCCGGCCTCCCAGACGGCGCGGGCCGGGGACTTGCCGCCGGAGAGCACGAAGCCCTGGGCGGTCTGGGTGAGGGACGGGTCCGCGGCCATCTGCGCGGTCGCCTCGAGGATCTTCTTCCCCTCCCCGTTCGCGCGCTCGGCGAGACGGGTCAGCGAGGCCTGCACCGCCGCGGCCGCGGCGGGGATGCGCTCGGCCTCGGCCGCGGCATCCGCCCCCTCGGCGAGCTTCTCGCTCGCGGGCGGCTCCGCGACCGGCGGCGCCATCGCCCGGATCGTGCCGACCACGCGGCCGGGGCTCACTGCAACACCTGTGTACTGGGCCATCGCTGATCTCTCCTCTGCAGGATCCGGGGGCGCCGCCGAGGGAGCGACGGGCCGGAGGTCAGGCCCATGCTACGCGGGTCCGGCCCCTACGATGGGCCGATGGACGCCATGGGATGGGAGCACCTGACCGCGCCCGACCTGCGTGGTCGCACGGTCGTGATGACCGGGGCCAGCGACGGGCTGGGGCGCGAGGCGGCGCTGCAGCTGGCTCGGTGGGGAGCGGATCTGGTGCTCCCGGTGCGCTCCCGGCCCAAGGGAGAGGTCGTCGCCGGCAGGATCCGCCGCGAGACCGGTCGCCCGGAGGCGGTGCGGCTGACCACCCTGGATCTCGCCTCGCTCGACTCCGTGCGCGAGGGGGCCGCGGAGATCTCCCGAGCCGTCGGCGAGCGCGGCATCGACCTGCTGGTCCACGTCGCCGGGGTGGTCAGCCGCCGCCGTGAGGAGACGCGCGACGGGTTCGAGCTGATGACGGGGGTCAACGCCCTGTCCCCTCTGCTGCTGACCGACCTGCTGCTGCCGCTGGTGCACGAGCGGATCGTGGTGGTCGCCTCCGAGGCGCACCGCTTCGGCAGGGTCGACCTCGAGGACCCGCCGTTCCGTCACGGCGGCTGGTCGCTGCGCGCCGCCTACGGCCGCTCCAAGCTGCTGGCGATGCTGTGGAGCCTCGACCTCGCCGATCGCCTGCGGGCCGGCGGGTCCGCCGTGGACCTCCAGCTCGTGCATCCGGGCTGGGTGCTCACGAACCTGCAGAACGCGACCGGGTCGGATCGGCTCGACGCGATCGTCACCGCCGTGACCCGTCCCTTCGCGATGACCGCACCGCAGGGGGCGGCGCCGGTGCTGTTCGCCGCGACCCAGCCGCTGCCGCCCGCCTCCTACGTCGGCCCCGACGGGCGCGGTGCGCTCCGCGGGCGACCGACGCTCCTGCGCCGTTCCCGGCAGGCGATGGACCGGGACCTGGCCCGGGAGGTCACGGCGTGGGCACGGTCCGAGGTAGGGCTGGACAGCGGGTCCCCGCCATAAAGCGATCGCGCGCTATAAAATGCTGGCCATGAGCGCGAGACGAGGACGCCCCCGGAGCTTCGACCGTGACGAGGCGCTGGAGAAGGCGATGCTCCTGTTCTGGGAGCGCGGCTACGAGACGGTCGGCACGCGCGAGCTCTGCGCCGCGATGGGGATCTCGGCGCCCAGCCTGTACAACGCCTTCACCAGCAAGCAGGTGCTGTTCGAGGAGGTGATCAGGTGCTACGCCGAGCGCTACACCGGGTTCGTCGAGGCCGCGTTCGTCGATGAGCCCGACGCCCGAGGTGCGACGGAGCGTCTGCTGACCGGGGCGGCGCACCAGTACACGCGGCCGGGATGCCCCGCGGGGTGCCTGATCATGAACAACTCGGCGAACTTCGCCGGCTCCTCCGAGGAGGTCGCGGCCACCCTGCGCACGATCCGCGGCACGATCGGCGAGCGGGTGCAGGCGAAGCTCCAGGAGGACGTCGACAGCGGCCGGCTGCCCGCCTCGCTCGACCTCCGCGGCCTGGCCATGCACATCCTGGCCATCTGGAACGGGATGGCGATGCAGGCGCGCGACGGCGCGGGGCGCGAGGACCTCGAGTCCGCGATCGCGACCTTCATGGCGACGTGGCCGGCGGGCGCCGACGAGAGCGCACCGGCCTGACCGACGACCGACGACGGCGGAGGGTGCGGGATTCGAACCCGCGGTGCAGGATCGCTGCACATTGGTTTTCAAGACCAACTCATTCGGCCGCTCTGACAACCCTCCTCGTGCCCGGAGGCACCTGCGGGAGTCTAGCCGAGCGCTCAGCGCGCCTGGGTGCGGCGCACCAGCAGCAGCCAGACCGCGCCCGACGCCACACCGATCGCGGCGATCACCGCCATCCACGACCCCCAGTCGAGGGTCAGCAGCTCCAGCAGGCCCCGACCGAAGCCGTCGATCAGGATCAGGGCGGCCAGGAGCGCCACCGCGAGGACGGCGAGCACGGCGCCCCCGATCCACAGGAGGGCCTGGCCGAAGCGCAGGTAGGCCGCCGTGATGGCGGCGCCCAGGAAGAGCACTGCCAGGATCAGCAGGAAGGTCTGGATCAGGGTCTGCCACGCCGGACCGGTGCCGGTGTAGAAGACGTCGAAGAAGCGGATCTGCAGCCCGAATCCTCCGGTGGCCACCTCGATCATCTTGCCGATCGTGATCAGCACCGCGTAGACGACCGCGTTGGCGAGGAACACGAGGGACACCCCGGCGGCGAACTCCCGACGGGTCAGGCCCATGCCCAGGGCGAGCGGGAAGTACTGCCCCATCGACGTGAAGCCGTAGCCGATCATGGGGCCGAGCACGGCGAAGATCGCTCCGTTCCAGGTCATGCCGAGATACATCCCCGCCCGTGCCTCGGGCCCCTGGGAGCCGACGATCGCGCCGACGGCCAGGACGATGACGAGGGCGATGGCGCCGACGATCGGCTGCCAGCCGAAGGCCTGCATCCGGTTGACGACGTGCATGTCGATGACGCTGCGGTAGCGCATGGGTGCCCCTCTCAGGATCTCGCGGCGCTGCGCGCCGCGGTGTTGGTGCGGTGGACGATGTAGTTCTGCAAGGTGACGGGGGCGACCTGGAGGCCGGCGGCGCGGGCGCGGTCGGCGCGCCCCGGATCCGCGTGGACCGTGGCGGTCGCGAGCGCTCCGATCTCCTGGAGGTGGAGCACGTCGGCATCGGCCACCGACTCCCGGACCTCGTCGGCGCGGCCGGAGATCTCGATCGCCGCGGACTGCAGCACCTCGGCCTCCTCGTCGATCGCGACCCGCCCCTCGTCCAGCAGCACCACGTGCTCGAGGAGGTTGGAGACCTCGTCGATGTGGTGGGTGGACAGGACCACGGTGCGGGGGTGCTCCGCGAAGTCGGCCAGCAGGCGGTCGAAGAACAGTCGCCGCGCCACCGCGTCGAGTCCCAGGTAGGGCTCGTCGAAGAAGGTCAGCGGCGCCCGGGAGGCGAGCCCGAGGATGATGCCGACGGCGGAGAGCTGACCGCGGGAGAGCTTGGAGATCGCCCGCTTCTCGGGGAGCCGGAACTCGCCGACCAGATCGCGGGCGAGGTCCCGGTCCCAGCTGGGGTAGAGCCCCTCGGCGATGCTCAGCACGTCCCGGGGGCGGAAGCCGTCGGGGTACTTCTGGCTCTCCTGGATGAAGCAGGTCCGTGCGAGCACACGGGGGTTCTCGACCGGGTTCTCGCCGAGCACGCGCATCCGCCCCGAGGTGGCGAAGACCTGCGCGGTCAGCAGCTTCATCAGGGTGGTCTTGCCGGCGCCGTTGCGGCCGAGCAGACCGTGGATGCGGCCCTCGGCGAGGCGGAGGTCGACGCCGTCGACCGCTGCGACCTCGCGGAAGTGCTTGGACAGGGCATGGGTCTCGACGGCGGTCATCGGGGGTCCTCCTTCAGGATCATGTCGGTGAGCTCCCGGGGGGTGAGGCCGAGGCGCTCCGCCTCCCACAGCAACGGGGTGATGTAGGCCTGGCGGAAGGCCTCGCGGCGCCGGCGACGCACCAGGTCGGCGGCACCGAGGGCGACGAACATGCCCACTCCGCGCCGCTTGACCAGGACTCCCGCATCGGCGAGCCGGTTCAGCCCCTTGCCCGCGGTGGCGGGGTTGATCCGCAGGAAGGCGGCGAGCTCGTTGGTCGAGGGCACGGGGGTCTCCTCCGGATAGGTCCCGTCGAGGACGCCGTCCTCGATCTGCTCCGCCACGGAGATGTAGAGGGGCTTCGACTCGTCGAGCACGAGACCTCCTGCGTCGGCGCCGCGACTGCGGCTCATCGGTTCATTACTCCACTAATGAACCATGGAACCGGGCGGGCGTCAAGGCACGGGGGTCGCGAGGCGAGGCGCTCCGGCCCGCGGGGAGGCGGGGCGCGGGCACCGCCGTCGGCCGGCAGCACCTCCGCCGCGGCGGGCATACGCTGGTCCCACCCGCCCCCGAGGGAGAGGAGCGTGCGCATGCGCGCCGTAGTGATCGAGTCCGAGGGCGCTGACCCGCGCCTGCTGGAGGACGCCGACGAGTCGCTGCTCAGCGGCGAGGTCGAGCTGGACGTCCTGGCCTCCGGCCTGAACTACAAGGACGGCATGGCGCTGGCCGGCACGGGCATCGCCCGCACCCATCCGCTGATCCCCGGCATCGACCTGGTGGGCCGGGTGACGGGTTCGGCCGACGAGCGCTTCTCGGCCGGAGACCTCGTGGTCCTCACCGGCGACGGCCTCGGCGAGACGGCCCACGGCGGCTTCGCCACCCGCGCCCGGGTGCGCCCCGACGCCCTGGTGCGCCTTCCCGCCGAGCTGTCCCCCGAACGGGCCGCCGCCATCGGCACCGCCGGCTTCACGGCGATGCTCGCCGTGCTCCGGCTCGAGGACGCGGGCCTCACCCCCGATTCCGGGGAGGTGCTGGTCACCGGCGCCTCCGGAGGAGCCGGCTCGATCGCGGTGGCCCTGCTGGCCGGTCGCGGGCACCGGGTCGCGGCCAGCACCGGCCGGGTGGAGGAGAACGGCGACTACCTGCGGGAGCTGGGTGCGGCGGAGGTGCTGGACCGCCGGTCGCTGTCCGAGGAGGTCGGGCGGCCGCTGCAGTCCCAGCGCTTCGCCGGCGCGATCGACGCCGTGGGCAGCACGACCCTCGCCAACGTCCTCGCGCAGACCGCCCGGGGCGGCACGGTCGCCGCCTTCGGACTGGCCCAGGGACCGGACCTCCCCGCCACCGTGCTGCCGTTCATCCTGCGCGGGGTGACCCTCGCCGGGGTGGACTCGGTCGCGTGCCCGCTGCCGCTGCGCGAACGCGCCTGGGACGCCCTCGCCCGGGAGATCGACGTCGAGCAGCTGGACTCCCTCACCTCCAGCATCGGGCTGTCCGAGGTGATCGACCATGCCGAGCGGATCCTCGCCGGGCAGGTGCGCGGCCGCACCGTCGTGGAGGTGACCCAGTGACCATGCGCGCGATGACGATCACCGAGGACCATCGGCTCGAGCTCGCCGAGCTCCCCGAACCGGTCCCGGGCCCCGGAGAGGTGCTGGTGGACGTGGTCGCCGCAGGGGTGAACCGCGCCGACGTCGCCCAGACCGCCGGGACGTACCCTCCCCCGGCCGGAGCCTCCGAGCTTCCCGGCCTCGAGGTCTCGGGGCACCGTCGGGACACCGGAGAACCGGTGGTGGCGCTGCTCGCGGGCGGCGGCTACGCCGGCGTCGTCGCCGTGCCCGAGGCGCAGCTGCTTCCCGTCCCCGCGGGGATGGACCTGGTCGAGGCGGCGGGGGTCGTCGAGGCGGTGGCCACGGTGGTCTCCAACCTGGTGCTCGAGGCGGGGCTGCGCGACGGGGAGACGATCCTCGTCCACGGCGGCACCGGCGGGGTCGGCACGGTCGCGATCCAGATCGCGCGCCATCTGGGCGCCCGCGTGCTCACCACCGTCGGCTCCGACGAGGCGATCGCGACGGTGCGCGAGCTGGGGGCCGACGCCGCCTGGAACCGGCGCACCACGGACCTGCTCGCCGCGGTGCGGGAGAGCGGCGGGGCGGACGTGATCCTCGACGTGGTGGGAGGCTCCGCCCTCGCCGACCATGTGGGGATGCTGCGCGAGGGCGGCCGCCTGGTCGTCATCGGCACCCTCGGCGGGGCGAGCGGCGAGCTGCCGCTCGGCGTGCTGATGGGCAAGCGCGGCCGCGTCGTCGGCACCACGCTGCGCTCCCGGCCGGTGGAGAACAAGCGGGCGATCCTCGAGGCGTCGAGGTACCTGGTCTGGCCCCTGCTGGAATCCGGTGAGCTGCGCATCCCGATCCACACCCGGCTGCCGCTCGAGCAGGCCGCGCAGGCGCACCGCATCCTGCGCACCGGCGGGCACCTGGGAAAGGTGATCCTCGAGGTCGAGCCCCCGGCCGACGGCCCGCGCCGGGGCCGACGGCGGCGCGGGTCGGGTGCCTGATTCGAGAGCCCGGGCGGCGAACGCCGGGGCTCAGCCGGAGCTCAGTGCCGCAGCGACTCGAGCACGAGCACGGTGCCGTCCTCGTAGATCGACTCGGTGACCGTGTCCGCCACGTCCTTCACGCCCTGCGGGGCCTGGCCCATGGCCACCCCGACCTCCGCCCAGGCGAGCATCTCGGTGTCGTTGAAGCCGTCGCCGACGGCGACCGTGCGGGCGGCGTCGATCTCGAGCCGCTCGCGCAGCACCTCGAGGGCGCTGGCCTTGGAGATGCCGGGCGCGGCCATGTCCAGCCAGGCCGTCCAGCCGATGGAGTACTCGACGCCGTGCACCCCGGATTCGGCGATGACCTCGGAGAACTCCTGCGGGGAGAGATCCGGGACGTGGACCACCACACGCACCGCCTCGAGCTCCATGAGGTCCTCGAGCGCGCTCTCGACGGCCTGCACCCCGAAGCTCGCGTCCTGGAAGCCGGCGGTCGAGTGGAAGCTGCCGTCGGCCCGCTCGACCGCGTAGTGCGCGTCCGGCGCCACCTCGCGCAGGGTGCGCAGCGCACGGCCCGGCTGGAAGGAGCGGGTGTCGATGATGCGGTGGCCGCCCTCGAGATCGGGATCCATCTCCACGGTGACGGCGCCGTTGGAGCAGACGGCGAAGCCGCGGGTGATCCCGGCGGCCTCGACGATCGGCAGCGTCGCGCCCAGGGAGCGCCCGGTCGCGATGACGACGGTGTGCTGCTCGGCCGCACTCTGCAGGGTGCGGTGCATGTCCGCCGTCATGGCGCCGTCGTGGTCGACGAGGGTGCCGTCCACGTCGAGGCCGATGAGCAGGCTCTCGCCGGCCAGGCGCTCGAGGTGCTCGCGCAGGCGCGCACGGGTCGCCTCCCGGTCGGTGGTCGCGGTGGAGGTGCTCATGTCGGGCAGTGTGGCATCGCCGTCCGACGAACGGGTGAACCGGCGGTGACGAAGAGCCCGGAGAAGACGTCGCAGGGTGCGGGGAGCCGGCATCTCAGGCGCTGACCTCGAAGATCTCGCGGCCGCCGAGGTACGGGCGCAGCCCCTCCGGGACCACCACCGACCCGTCGGGCTGCTGGTGGTTCTCGAGGATCGCCGCGAGGAAGCGGGTGGTCCCCAGGGTGCCGTTCAGGGTGGCGACCGGGCGCAGCCCGTCCTCCGTGCGCTCGCGGATGTTCAGCCGACGCGCCTGGAACTGGGTGGTGTTCGAGGTGGAGGTCAGCTCGCGGTAGGTCGACTGCGAGGGCATCCATGCCTCGCAGTCGAACTTGCGGGCGGCGGAGGTGCCGAGGTCCCCGGCGGCGGTGTCGATGATCCGGTAGGGCACGTCGATGCGGGCCATCATCTCCCGCTCCCAGTCCAGCAGCCGCTCGTGCTCCTCGTAGGAGTCCTCGATCCGGCAGTAGGAGAACATCTCGACCTTGTGGAACTGGTGCACGCGGATGATGCCGCGGGTGTCCTTGCCGTAGCTCCCGGCCTCGCGGCGGTAGCAGGCGCTCCATCCCGCGTAGCGCAGCGGGCCGTCGGAGAGGTCGAGGACCTCGCCGCGATGGTAGCCGGCGAGCGCGACCTCGCTGGTGCCCACGAGGTAGAGGTCGTCGTCCTTGTCGAGGTGGTAGACCTCGTCGGCGTGCTCGCCGAGGAAGCCGGTGCCCTCCATCGACTCCGGCAGCACCAGGGTGGGGGTGATCATCGGGGTGAAGCCGGCCCGGGTGGCCTGGTCGATCGCGGAGTTCAGGATCGCGAGCTCGAGCTGGGCGCCGATGCCGGTGAGGAAGTAGAAGCGGGCGCCGGAGACCTTCGCGCCACGGGCCATGTCGATCGCCCGCAGCCCTTCGGCGATCTCGAGGTGGTCCTTGACCGGGTGGTCGAAGCTCGGCACCTCGCCGACGTGCTCGCGCACGGTGAAGTCGTCCTCGAGCCCCTCGGGCGCTCCCTCGGCGAGGTTCGGGATCTCGCGCAGCGAGGCATCGCGGAGGGCGAGCGCCTCGTCGGCCTCGGCCTCGAGGCGCTTCACGTCGGCGCTGAGCTGCTTGACCTCGGCCAGCAGGGCCTGCTTCTCCTCCCCCGCCGCCTGGGCGACCTTCTTGCCGAAGGCCTTCTGCTCGGCGCGCGAGGACTCGTAGGCCGCGGTGGCCTCGCGCCAGCGGGCGTCGGCCTCGAGCACCGCGTCGACGGTGGCAGGGTCGCGACGGCGCGCCCGCTGGGCGTCGCGGACGGTGTCGGGGTTCTCGCGCAGGAGCCGCAGATCGATCATCGCTCCAGGGTACCTGCGCTCCTGGGCACGCAAGAGGTGCGACTAGTGTGACGCCATGGACATGACCCTGCTGCTGAGCATCCTCTCGGTGGCCACCACCGTCATCACGATCATCCTGCTGGTGGTGGTCCTGCGCCGGCTGGGTCGCCACCGTCGGGAGCTCGCCGCCCTCCACGCCGCCGCCGAGCAGCGCGCGACCCGCTACCGCGGGTCGTCGGAGGAGCGCGGCCGGGCGGGCTCCGCGAGCACCGGCGACGCCCAGGCCGACGACGCCGACGACGACGCCACCGACGACGGACGGCTGCACCGCGTCGCCGTGGTGCTGAACCCCTCGAAGTTCGCGAGGACGGACGCGTTCCGGACGAGGATCACCGAGGTGGTGGACCGGATCGAGGGCGCGGAGACGGTCTTCTACGAGACCACCATCGACGATCCCGGCACGGGGCAGGCCGCCCGGGCGGTCGAGGACGGCGCCGATCTGGTGATGGCCGCGGGCGGCGACGGGACGGTGCGGATGGTCGCCTCGGTGCTCGCGGGCACGGACACCCGGATGGGCATCATCCCCGCCGGCACCGGCAACCTGCTGGCCCGCAACATCGAGATCCCGCTCGAGGACCCGGCGGCGGCGATGGTCGCGGCGCTGACCGGCCAGGACCATCAGGTCGACGTGGGCTGGCTGCGGGTCGGCGACTCGGTCAGCGCCGCCCGCTCCGCGGAACGGCAGGTCTTCCTGGTCATCGCCGGGTTCGGGGCCGATGCGGAGATGATCGGCTACACCGATCCGGGGATGAAGAAGCGCATCGGCTGGATCGCCTACGTCTTCGGCGGGATCCGCACGGTGCTCGGCCGCTCGGTCGACGTGGTCGTCCAGCTGCCCGACGAGACCCGTCACGCGCACAAGGCGCGCACGGTGCTGCTGGGGAACGTCGGCAAGCTGCCCGGCGGCTTCGTGCTGATGCCGGACGCGACGATCGACAACGGCCGTCTCGAGGTGGTCGTCGCGGGGTGGCGCGGCGCGGCCGGGTTCAGCCAGGTCGCCGCGCAGGTCGTCAACCCGAGACTGATCCCGCGGTACGGGCCGAAGCTCTCGACCATGCACCGCTACCTGACCACCGGCGTCCGGGTCACCACGACCAAGCCCCAGCCCGTGCAGCTCGACGGCGACACGGACGTTGAGGCCACCCATCTGATCGCCACCGTCGATCCCGGCGTGCTGCGTCTGCGCTACCCCGAGGGCACGAGCCCGACGAGGGCCCCGCGGGAATCGACGCCCCGTTCGGCGGAGCCCCGTTCGGCGGAGCCTCGTTCAGCGGAGCATCGTTCAGCGGAGCCCGGCTCCTCCTGAGAGGGGTCCCTCCATCCGGTCGTCCTGCAGCGGCGGGACCACCATCACCGGGCCCTCGGCGCCGTGCAGGGTGGCCCGGGAGACCGAGCCGAGCAGGGCGCTGGTGAGGGCGCCCCGGCCTCGTGTGCCGACCACGGTGAGCTGCGCGGAGCGCGCGGCGTCCTGCAGGACGCCGGCGGCCTGCCCGACCCTCACCTCGCCGGTCACGTCCAGATCCGGCACGTGGCCGGTCAGCCAGGCGATCTCGCCCTCCAGCTCGTCCCGCAGCTCTGCGCGTCGGCTCTCGATGAGCTCGGAGTGGTTCTGCGAGAGCACCGGGTACCAGAACTCGCCGCTGTCGGGCGGCGGCAGAGCGATCACGACCGACAGCACGGCACCGCGCTCGGCCGCCTCCTCCGCCGCGTGGAGCATCGCCCGACGGCCGTGGGGCGAGCCGTCCACGCCCACCACCACCGGCCCGTCCGAGAGGGCGGCCCCGGCGGGGACGACGACGGTCGGGCACTCGGCGTGGCCGGGGAGCGCATCGGCGACCGATCCCAGGATCCGCCCGAGGAACCCGCCGCGCCCGCGGGCGCCGACGACCATCAGCTGCGCGTTCCGGGACGCGTCGATCAGCGCCCCGACGGAGTCGCCCTCGACGCTCACGTAGGAGACCTCCCCCGGATGCCCCGCCAGCTGCTCCGCGGCCGCTTCGAGCAGGGCCTCGGCATGGCGCTTGAGGGCTTCGCTCTCGGGCTCCGGCGGGAACGCCGCGTAGGTGGAGTAGACCGGGAACGCGACCCGGTAGCTGCTGAGGACGGTGAGCGCGGCGTCGCGGCGGGCGGCGACACCCGCCGCCCAGCTCAGCGCCACCTCGGCGTGGGGTGATCCGTCGAAGCCGACCACGACGCCCAGATCGCGCCGCGAGAGGTCGAAGGGAATGTCAGGGGGCTCCGGCTGGGCCTCTGTGCTCATGGCAGCTCCTTCCTCGCGGGGCCGCCGACGAGGTCGATGATGGCGGCCCGCTGTCGAGTCCGTCCTCGTCGTCCCGACCCTACTCCTCCCCCGTCCGTCCCCTTGGGGCCGGAGGTCCCCCGCTGAGGGGCCGTCGCCCCGCGGAAAGGTGCCGGAGGCTCAGTGCATGAGCTTGCCGCTGCGGGCGAGCTCCGGATCGGTGCAGGAGGACAGGTCGAAGCAGCAGGGGCGGCGCTTGCCGTTGCGGAGCTTGTCGATCGAGACCTCGACGCGGCGGGCGCGGGTGTCCTCGCTGCGGGTCGCACCCACCCAGCGCACCCATTCCCACCGAGCCATCGGCGTGATCGAGGACCAGGTGTCGGTGACGTCGTCGGCTCGCTCGAGGGCTGCCCCGAGGTCCTCGGGGACCTCGGGCTCCGGCCAGGACCTCGTGGGAGTGAGGGTGAACTCGACGTCGTCGCCCGCCTCCAGTCCGAGGGTCGCGCGCAGCTCCTCGTCCACTCGCAGCCAGTGCCCCTTGCGACCGTCGGGCTCGATCACGGTGAGGAGCTCGTGGCCGTTCAGGACGGCCTCGGCGGCGACCTGCCCGCGGGAGGGCAGGGCGGCGTCGGCCCCCTCGGGCAGAGGGATGATCAGGCGCTCGCCGATGGCGCGCACCTGCGCGGTGCCGACGACGGGGGTGGCGGTCTTCGCGGCCATGTCAGCTCCCGGAGGTCAGAGGGTTCGCCGAGGTCCGTGCACCCGGCGAGCGCACAGGCTCCGCCGGGGTGTGCGGGGCAGGGGTGGTCATCGCGCTCAGCCGCTCGATCCACTCGCGGGCCTCGTCGTAGGCCTCGTCGGCGTAGTCCTCGCGCACCTCGACGCTCCGACCGTCCACGCGGGGGTAGGAGCCGAGGTAGTGGACGACCGGGCACAGTCGATGCAGGGACCGCAGGGCGGCGGCGACCCGCCGGTCCTCGAGGTGTCCCTCGATGTCGATCGAGAAGGAGTACCGGCCCAGGAAGTCGCCGAGGGGACGGGACTCGATGCGGGACATGTTCACGCCGTTGGAGCTGAGGACCTCGAGCGCCTCGAGCAGCGCGCCCGAGCGGTTGTGGGGCAGCTGGAGGACCAGGGTGGTCTTGTCCGCGCCGGTGCGGGCGGGGATCCGGCCCTCCCGGGTGACGAGCACGAAGCGGGTGATCGCGCCCTCGTGGTCCTCGATGCCCTCGGCCAGGACCTCGAGCCCGAAGTGCTGGGCGGCCAGCGGCGAGCAGACGGCGGCGCGCCCCCGGGCCTCGTCCTCGGTGAGGAAGGCGAGGTCCCGCGCCGCGGCGGCGGTCGAGGACGCGGCGGCGACGTGCGCGCCGGGCACCGTGCTGCGCAGCCAGTCCTGGACCTGCGCCTGGGCGTGAGGGTGCGAGGCGACGGTGGTGAGCTGGTCGAGGGGGGTGGCCTCGCGGGCGGCGAGGACGAAGCCGATCCGGACGGTCTGCTCGGCGACGATGGTGATGGAGTCGGTCGCGGCGAGCACGTCGAGGGTGCCGGAGACGCCGCCCTCCACGGAGTTCTCGATCGGCGCCATCAGCGCGTCGATGTCCCCGGCCTGCAGGTCGGTGGCGGCGGTCGCGACCGACGCGAAGGGCACCAGCACCGGGTCCGCCGCGGCGAACTCCTCGGGGATCTCCGCGAGGGCCTGCAGGAGGGCCTGATGGGTGAAGGTGGTCTCGGGACCGAGGAATCCGTACCGCATGCAGGGAAGGGTACTCGGCGGGAGGGTGCCGACGCGGTGGTGGTCCAGGTCGTGTGGCGGTCCAGGTCGGGCGGCGGTCCGGGTCAGGCGGCAGTCCGGGTCAGGCGGCGGTCCGGGTCAGGCTGAGGCCGTGGGTCGCGGCGCGCCGTCGATCCAGTAGCGGCGCGTGCCCTCGCGGACGTCCTCGAGCGCGCCGCCGTTGCGCTCGATGGTGCGCTGCGAGCCGAGGTTCTCGTCGTCGCAGGTGATGAGCACGGGGTGGATGCCTCGCTCGCGCGCCTGCTCGAGCCCGAGGGCGAGGGCCCTCGAGGCGACGCCGCGCCGACGAGCCGAGGGGCGCACCGAGAAGCCGATGTGCCCGCCCTGGTCCAGCAGGTGAGGGGTGAGGCGGTGGCGGATGGCGAGGAAGCCGAGCAGCTCCTCGGTGCCCTCCTCGAGGATCCATCGGCTGCTGCAGTGCACCCGCCCTGGCTCGAGCTCGGTGGTCGGGTCCTCCTCGGCCAGGCGCTCGGTCACGTAGTCGATGAAGTCGCCGTCGGCCAGCGGGGCGCGGCCCGGGTCGGTGATGCCGGATCCGTCCATCGGTGTGCCCGCGAAGTCCGCGATGCAGTCGACGAAGGCGGGGTACCGGTGGACGGAGGGCGCCACGAGACGGAACGCAGGGTGCATCGGACCAGGATGCCGCAGAACCTCGGGACGGGCAGGACGGCGGGAGCGGCAGAAGCGGCAGGACGGCGAGGGCCCGGTGCCGGACCGGCTCGCCCCCCACCGACGCCCGACGCCCGACGCGCGCCTCCTCGGGCCGCACGCCGCACGCGCGACTGCTGCCCCCGTCCGGCTGTTGCCCCTGCGCGACTGTTGCCCCGCGCGAAGCATGCATAACATGTATTTCATGTCGCAGCACACCTCGGACCCCGACGACCCCACGACCGCTCCGCCGCTCGCCGGCCCGGAGGGGCGCATGTTCTACGGCGCGGTGACCGTGGGCGAACGCGGCCAGGTGGTGATTCCTGCACAGGCCAGACGCGACCACGGCATCTCCTCGGGCGACAAGCTGCTCGCGCTCGGGAGCCCGGAGGGGATCGCTCTCATGAGCGCGGATCGGCTGATGGAGCTCCTGGGTGATGCCACGCCCCTCGCAGAGCATGTCCGGAAGGCGGCGGGTGCATGAGCCGCATCGTCGTCATGGGTCCGCACGGGCACGGCCATGTCACACCGATGCTCGGGATCGCCGCAGAGCTCGTCTCCCGTGGTCATGACGTGCTCTTCGCGGCGCCGGGTGAGTACGAGGAGGGCATCACGGCGAGTGGGGCGACCTTCTTCCGTGTCCGCTCCACGTGGGAGTCGATGGACCCCGGCGCGATCCCTCAGATGCACGGCCGCGAGATGGTCCGCGCCATGGGACTGCTGCTCGAGGAGACGACGTCGATGGTCGAGCAGCTCGCGGATTGTCCGCGTCCCGATGTCGTCGTGCACGACGGCACCCTCGCCTGGTGGGGTCGGATCCTGGCCCATCGCTGGGGAGTGCCCTCGGTCGAGACCTGGCCGAACCTCGTCGGGAACAAGCACTGGAACATGGGACGGTACGTGCGGATCAGTCCGTTCAGCCCACGCTTCCTCCTGACCATGCTGCGCATCGGTCGCTACCTGCGGTCCGAGGGCATCAGGGATGTCGGGGCCTTCATGCGAGGTGGGCTCGCGTCCGCCCGGGTGGTGACGCTGCCGCGCTCCCTCCAGCCACGGGGTGAGACCTTCCCGGACCACGACTTCATCGGTCCGATCATCGCGGACCGCTCCTTCCAGGGACAGTGGGAGGCTCCTTCGGAGGACGTTCCGGTGCTCCTGGTCTCGCTCGGGACCGCCTACAACGCCAGACCTGACTTCTTCCGCATGATCGCCGAGTCCGCGCGGGGACGCTCATGGCACGTGGTGATGGCGGTGGGAGGCCAGGTGCGCGCCGAGGAGCTGGGGACGCTCCCGCCGAACGTGGAGGTGCACTCGCGTGTGCCGCAGGTCGAGGTGCTCGAGCGGGCGCAGGCTTTCGTGACCCATGCCGGCATGGGCAGCATCCTCGAGGCGCTCGCACTCGAGGTGCCGATGGTCGCCGTGCCGCAGATGGCCGAGCAGCGGGCGAATGCCGACCGGCTCCGCGAACTCGGACTCGGTGACGTGCTCGACCCCGGGGCCGTCACGCCCACGATGCTCTGGAACGCCCTCGATCGTCTCGCCCGCGACCCGGAGGTCGCGCACCGCCTGGCGGCGATGAGCGCCGAGATCCGTGCCGCCGGTGGCGCACCGGCGGGCGCGGACGTCGTGGAGCGGATCACCGCCGTCCGGGCCGCTCCTCGGTGAGCTCGGCGATGAGGGCGATCGGGGCGACGCGACGACAGACACGTCAGAACGAGGGCTCCTCGTCCCACCACGATCCGCGGGGCACGTCCCCGGGACGCTGATCGGGGTCGAGCACGCCCTCGATCGCGGTGTCGGCGGGCCCCCACTCCTGCAGGATCCGATCGATCTCGCCGCAGCGCTCCATCTCCTCCATCTGCACGAGCCATCCGTGGTGCTCCCATGAGTCCATCAGGGCGGCGGCGAGTCGAGGCGTGGCCAGGTCGGTGCGCGGAGGCACCCGCGTGCTGACCAGGGGTGGGGAGCCGACGGTCCATGTGGTGGACCCGTCGGGTTCTCGCACCGGATCCACCCGCCGGGCGGTCTTGAGATCGTGATGGCCCCAGTGGAGACGGTGAAGGTTGTCGATGCTGGTGGGTCCTCCCCGGGCGGGGTGGACGTGGTCGAACTCCTCGATGTGGTCGTTCTCGGCGTCGTCCGTGGTGCTGCGACTGCAGCCGGGGACGGCGCAGCGGGGGTCCTGCAGTCGGAGGTGCTCGACCATCTCGGGAGTGGGCCGGTACCTCTGGGCGGGCAGCGGCAGGAACTGCCCGCAGATCGGGTCGGTGAAGACGCGGTGCCAGACGGGCTCAGTCTCGGCGAGCCGCCGTGCCATCGCGGCGGGCAGCGGGGTCACGCCGTCGTACGTGGCGGGGGTGTCGTCGAGGCCCATCAGGGTGAGGACGGGGACGACGACGTTCACGCGATGGCGCGGTGCCGGGATCTCCACTCCCGCGGTGTCGAGCTGGGTGCGCAGGAGGATCGCATAGCGCAGCGCGGCGAGGGTCATCGCGGAGCCGTCGCGGAGCACGTCGCCGTCGAGATCGAAGGGAATCGGGATGCCCTCCTCGAGGGCATGGCGCTGCTGGGACTGGACGCCTCGCGCGGCGGCGTCGATCCGACGGGCCAGGTCGAGGATCTCGGGGACGGGCCCGGTGATGCGCAGGCAGGCGGTGCCGTCGTCGCGCGCGGTGCTCTCGAGAGCGACGTCGCGGGAGTCCTCCGGGCGGGGTCGGGGCAGCTCGGCCTCGAACCAGGAGACCAGCTGGCGGAGCTCGTCGCGGAATCGGTCTGCGGGAATCGACGCGAGATCCCAGGAGGCGACG
Organism: Brachybacterium sp. AOP43-C2-M15; assembly: GCF_052446295.1. NCBI lineage: Bacteria > Bacillati > Actinomycetota > Actinomycetes > Micrococcales > Dermabacteraceae > Brachybacterium > Brachybacterium sp. AOP43-C2-M15. Next base: position 16,088 of record NZ_JBQSWB010000009.1, on the reverse strand, counting down.
TATTCGTCCGCCTGCGAGCGCTGGAAAGGGGTGAGGTCCTGCACGGCTCTCAGGAGGCGCTGATGCCATTCCTTGGGCATTTCTCCGGCGAGGAGGCGCTCGAGAGTGCGCGGCATCTCCTCGAGGGCGATGTTCGCGTCCCGGATCATCCGGAAGGCGACGGTGGTGGTGGTGCGCAGCGCGATGGCTATCGCGAGGCTCCGCTCCTCCCGGTCGAGGTCGAGATCAGGGTCCTCGTCGTCGATCCAGAACGGGGCGAGGTCGAGCAGGCGCCGCCCGTAGCGGACCGACTCGGCGCGCTCGGCCTCCATGAGACGGGTGACCGTCGCGGTCTCCGCGGCGCCGGGCGCGAGCCGGCCGCGCACGATCAGCGACTCCTCGGTCAGTGCGGAGCGCGCCCGGACCACGCTGCGCGGCGGTGCGACGTCGCGGGAGCGGCCCCCGCCGTCCGCAGCGCCTCGGGCAGTGCCGGCACCGTGGGCGCCACGAGCGTCGCCGGCAGCGCGGGCACTGCGGGACTGCGTCGCGGTCACCGTCCGTCACCTCCTCCTCGAGGCCCTCCGCCTCGACTCACGCCCCGGGCGCCCACGACGGGGTGCTCGTGAGCGGCGCCGAAAGCACGGCAACGCTCCGTCGCAACATTCTTTTCACACCCTCTTCTGATTCTTCCATTTTACGACGGGGCCCGACGTGCCACAAGACCTCCGCGCACATGGGGATGAATCTGTGGAAAACTTCGGGTGGGGAGGAACCGTCATTCTTTTCCACCGCTCGGTGCACATTTCTTCCACGATGTCGGGGCGGGGTTGACACGGAGGGCCGCACGCACGTCGGGAGCGTCCCTCGTCATGCGCCGCCGGCGCCGCTCAGTGCTCGCGCAGGTCCAGCACCCAGCGTTCGACGGTGCGGTTCGCGTCGGCGGGATGGCGCTCGCCCTCCCCGCTCGGCACGGCGCCGAGGCCCGCCGCCACGGCCTGGGAGCCGAGGTTGGTCGGCGCGATGCGGAGCACGAGCTGCGAGATGCGCACCTCGGCCCGGGCGGCACCGACCAGCGCCTCGGCGACCGTGAGCCCGTGGCCCCGGCGGCGATGCGGGGCGAGGATCCAGTAGGTCAGCGCGGCCTGCCCGCACCCCAGGCCGGGACCGAGGAGCGCCAGTCCCCCGCCGCCGATCAGCTCGGGCTCGGCGGACTCCTGGTCGATGCGTGCCGTCGGCCCCTCCTCGACCGCCGCGTACTCCCGGATCGGCCCGTCGGCCCGCCAGCGAGCGGCGCGGGCCAGGAAGGCGTCGAGCGCCTCCGCCGTCCAGCGCTTCCCGACGATCTCGGCGGCGAGCGCCTCGTCCTGCCCGGCGAGGATCCCCGCGGCATGCCGCGGGCCGAGCCGCTCCAGGAGGATCACGCCCTCAGGTGCTTCCCCATCACGACCTTCTGCGGGGCGAGGTCGCCGAGCACGCTCCAGCCCCGCCTGCGGTAGAGGCGGTGCCCGGCCCCGCGCGCGTCGGCGTCCGTCTGCAGCAGGGTCCGGGAGTGCGGGAGGTCGTCGAGCAGGGCGTCGTGGAGCGCGCCGCCCAGGCCCCGGCCCTGCTGAGCGGGGCGGACCGCGAGCTCCACGAGCTCGAAGTGCCCGCCCACCCAGTCGGCGTCCCCGGCCCCCAGGGCCTCGGCGACCACATCGGACCACCACTGGCCCCGCTGTCCCGTGTACCCCCAGCCGAAGCCGAGCAGCTCACCTGCGGAGACCGCCGTGACCAGCCGGAAGTCGTCCCGAGAGCGATGCTGCTCCCAGAACCTGTCGCGCCAGTCGCCCTCGTCGGCCACCGGCCCGAAGACCTCCGGCCACAGCGCGAGGACCTGATCGCGGAAGGCTCCGGCGGCCGGGGCGGAATGGCGACCGATGCGGACGTCACCGACCCCTGCCTCGCTGTCCGAGCGTGCGCCGGCCATGCGTGCGCCGGCCATGCGTGCGCCGGCCGTGCTCTCGCCGACCGTCGGTCCGTCGCTCACGACGTGCCCCCGGAGCCGATGCGCGCGAGCGCCGCCCGCACCGAGGCGAGGATCTCGACGTCCCGGGCGCCGCGGGCGCGGGCCTGGGCGATCGGGACCGAGAACAGGTCCACGAGAGCCGCCTCGGCGGGTCCGCCGGACTCCCGCTCGACGGCCGCGGCCGCCGTCCGGGCCTCGGCCGCCGCGCCGGGCGCGATCGTGGTGCCGGCGCCGCGCCGGGTGACGATGATCCGCGCCTCCTCCAGGAGCCTGTAGGCGCGGGCCACGGTGCCGGCGGAGAGGCCGAGGTCCGCGGCATGGGCGCGGATCGCGGGGAGGCGGTCGCCGGGCTTCAGCTCGCCGGTGCGGACCTGCTCGACGATCTCGCGACGGACCTGTTCGTACGGAGGCTGGGGAGAGGGCATGGGGACCACGATAGAGCGTGAGGGAAGGGTGGAGGGCCTGCGCAGGCGAGGGTGCCGGGCACGCTCGCCCCGTAGCATCGGGCTGTGCTCCTCGAACTGCTCCCCCGTGCTCGTCGCGCGCTGCTCACCGTGCTGCTGGGCATGCTGGTCTCCCTCGGGGCCGCCGTGGGTGCGGCGGTGGGGGCACCGGCCGCCTCGGCCGACGGTCACGACGATCCGGTGCGCCTCGTGATCGCGACCGCAGGGCTGAGCTGGGAGGACATCGACCCGGAGACCACCCCGGCCCTGCAGTGCCTCGCCGACCGCGCCGGGGCCGGCGCCATGAACACGACCTCCACCACCGTCGTCTCCACGCAGCGTCAGGGCATGGAGACCCTGCGCACGGGCTACCGCGGGCTCGCCGAGGAGGCGCCGCGCACCGCCGGCATCCCGTCCCCGCCGACGGACCAGTGGGAGCGGCTGCCGGTGGGGACGGTGGAGATCGACGACCTGTCCGCGGTCCCGGCGGATGGCCCGGCGGATGGCCCGGCGGATGCCCCGGCCGCCGTCGCCGACGCCCTCGCCGGGGACGAGATCGTGCTGGTCGACGCCGGATCGGTGCGCGACCACGACGACACGAGCCGGCAGCAGTCCCTCGGAGAGCTCGACGCCGCGGTCGGCGAGGTGCTCGATGCCGCCGGCGGCTGCGGGTCCGCGGAGCTGCCCCGCACCCTGCTGGTCTCGGTCGCCGCCACCGATCCCGAGGATCCCGGGACGGTGGAGGACGAGGGCGCGGTCGCCTCCCGCACCGTGGGACTGCAGGTCGCCCTCGACACCGCCTTCCCCGAGCAGGCGCTGACCAGCGGAGCGACGAAGCAGTCCGGGGTGGTGATGCTGACGGACGTGCTGGCCACCGTGCTGGACTCCTACGACGCCACGGCCGACGGGCTGATCCCCGGCCAGCCGTTCCGCGCCACCGAGCACGCGGAGCCGCAGCAGCTCGCCCTGGACCGCTCCGACGCGGCGCGCCTGGTGGACGGCGCGACCGTCCCCGCCCTCGGCTCCTGGTTCGCGCTCGGTGTGATCGGGATCGTGATCCTGCTGGTCTCGCCACTCGCCCGGCGCCCCCGGCTCGCCGCCGTCGGCCGCGCCCTCGCGGTGATCGCCCCGCTCGCGCTGCCGGTCGGGATGTTCGCCTCGCTGGTGCCGTGGTGGCGGGCCGAGCACCCGACCCTCGCCCTGGCCGGGGTGATCTGGGGCGGGGGCGCGCTGCTCTCGCTCGTGGTGCTGGGCGGCCCCTGGCGGCATCACCGCCTCGGGCCCGCCGGGGTCTCCGCGGGCCTGATCGCACTGCTGATCCTCGGGGAGTCCGCGACCGGGTCACGCTTCCAGCTCTCCTCCCCGCTGGGGGCGCAGCCGATCTCGGGCGGTCGCTTCTACGGACTCTCGAACCACCTGTTCGGGCTGGTGCTGGCCGCCTCGCTGATGGCTCTGCTGTGCCTGTTCGCCGTGGTGCGCACCCCCCGGGCGCGGGTGGTGTGGACGCTGGTGATCGGCGGCCTGGTGGCCGTCGTGTGCGTGAGCCCGTCGATGGGTGCGGACTTCGGCTCGATGCTCGCCACCATCCCCGCCTTCGGGCTGCTCGCGCTGCTGGTCTCCGGGATCCGGCCGCGGCTGTGGCACCTGCTCGCCCTCGGCGCCGGCGGAGCGGTCGCGGTGCTCGGCGTGTCGTTCCTGGACTGGCTGCGACCACCGGAGGACCGCACCCACCTGGGACGCTTCATCGACGAGCTGCTCAGCGGCGAGCTGTTCTCGGTGATCCTCCGCAAGCTCGCCCAGAACGTCGCGATGACCACGGGATATCCCTCGCTCGCGGTGGTCATGCTGGTCGCGGTGGCGGCGTCGGTCGCCCTGCTGATCCCGGGGCGGCTGCGGTGGCGGCGGCTCGAGGCCCTGGACGCCGAGCATCCCGCGTCCTACGCCGTGCGCGTCGCGCTGGTGGTGGGCACCTGGGTGGGCTACGCCGTCAACGACACCGGGCCGGTGCTGGTCGCCGCGATCCTCGGGGTCTGGCTGTGTCTGCTGCCGGCGCTGCTGCCCGCGCCGCCGGAGCACGAGCCGCGGGCGAGCTGATCAGGCGTTCTCCTCGTCGACCGCCGAGTGCACCACGAGCGAGGTGTACTCGTCGGGGCGCAGCGGGGAGGACAGCGAGTCCGGGATCTCGGGCTCACCGGCACCGAGGTGGGAGGCGATGATCACCGCGTGGTCCGGGGAGAACAGGCCCTCGACGGGAGCGCCCTTCAGCCGGACCGCGAGCGCCTCGAGATCCGTGTCCGCGAGATAGACGATGTCGTCGGGCGCGAAATCGCCCTCCACCGGCAGGTTCCGCAGCAGGATGTCGAGCTCCTGCACGTCCACGTCGCCGAGGGCGCGGGTGTCGTCGTCGGAGAACGCCCCGGAGACCGGCAGGTCCGCGAGGGAGAGCCGACGCTCCTCGGCACGGCCCTCGGCGGCGGACTCGTCGGGCTCGGGCACGACGGTCCAGGTCTTCGCCTCGTCGTGGTCGCCGTTCCCGGCGGGCAGCGGGGTCGCGCCCGGGGCCGCCGGGGCCGAGGTCGGGGCTGGGGCCGGGGTCGAGGTCGAGGCTGGGGCCGGGACCGAGGCCGGGGCGTCGTCGTGGAGCGAGACATCCCCGGACGAGCCGTCCTCGAGGGAGCCGTCGACGAGGTCCGAGGCCAGGTGCCGCTTGCGGGCGAGCGCCCGCACCACGTCCCGCAGCTGGGCGGCGCGATGCAGCTGCCCGCGCAGGTCCTTGCCGGTGGCGCGGTGATGGAGGTCGGCGGAGATCTCCTTCACCCAGAACCCGGAGGTGAGGGCGTCGATCGTCAGCGAGGTCTCCACGCCCCAGCCCGGGGCGAGCGGGAGGCACGCCTCCCAGGTCTCGCGGGTGATGCAGCGGGTGCCGGAGAGCGGCTGGGTGGGCTCCCAACCGGTGGCGCGCTGGATGCCCCGGCGGGCGGTGCGCACCACGACGCCCATCCCGGCCGCGCCGTCCTGCGGCGGCAGCAGGGCGATCGCCATGTCCACGCCCTCCTCGAGCACCGCGTCGACCAGCGGCTGCGCGGCCTGCGCGGAGTCGCTCATGTCGGCGTCGAGGAAGAGCAGGGCCCGAGGCACGGGGGCGTCGGCGTCGATGACGGGCAGCGGGCCGGTGTGCCCGGGCGAACGCGGCTCGGCGTGCAGCTCCTCGGAGAAGCTCTCTCCGCCGTCGGCCCGTTCGGCGTCCTCGCGGATCGCGACCATCTGGGCGCCCGTGGCCATCGCCGCGGCCTTGCCGCGGTTGGTCTTGTGCCGCACCACCAGGGCGTCGGCGCCCATCGCGACGGCGGAGGTGGCGTCGGTGGAGCCGTCGTCGACGACCACCACCAGGTCCACGCCCGCGATCCGGTGCGCGGACTCGATGGTCGCCTCGATCCGCTCCGCCTCGTTCTTGGCGGGGATCACGACGGCGACCCGCTCGGGGCGATTCGCCGTCAGCGGCCCCGCGGCGCTCATCGCAGGGTCACCTGGCGGGCCACGATGCCGCCGCGCGCCCGCCGTTCGAGCGCGGTGAGCGGCTCCTCGGCGGCGAGCGCCTCCTCGAAGCGGGCGCGGAACGCCTCCGCCTCGGCCTCGACGCCCTCGGCGCCGTACCCCGTGGGCAGGTCCCACACGGGGATGGTCAGGCCCTCGGCGCGGAAGGAGCCGACGTACTTGGTGCCCTCACCGATCGCGGACTCGCGGCGGGCGTGGAGGCGGGTGACCGCGTCGATCACCTTCTCCTCGTCGGCGTCGAGCACCCAGCGCAGGTGCTCCTTGGCGCCGGCGTCGACCCAGTAGGCGTGGGGCAGTCCCTGCACGGGACGGGTGAGCATGATCGAGTCGTTCGCCTGCGAGATCGCGCGCTCGATCTCCCCGGTGCGCTCGGCGCTGGGGTCGAGCCAGAACTCGAAGGTGTCCTGGACCTGGATCGCGAAGTCACCGGAGAGGTCGAGCACGTCCTGCAGGCGCGGGGCGTCCTCGTCGAGGGTGACGGTGGTGATCGGGTTGCCGGGCTCGAGGGCGGCGGCCAGCCGGATCGCCTGGCCGATGCCGCGGGAGAGGTCTCCGCCGGGGTAGCCGGCCTGGATGCCGACCGTGACGGAGCCGTCGGTGCGACGCACGGCGGGCCAGGCCATGGGCAGGATCGTGGCCAGCTCGACCTCGAGGCCGCCGTACTCCTCGGTGGTCCGCGCGCTCATCGTCGCCGCCGGGATCAGCTGGCGCATCGCCACCAGGTCCTGCTCGTTGGGCAGACCCTCGAAGGGGCGGAGGACCAGCTCGTTGCTCGAAGGGGAACTCATGGCCGGGAGTCTACCGATCCGCGCCGTGCTCCATGAGCAGCTCGGCGTCGTCGTCGGGATTGCGGCCGATGACGCCGAAGCCGCAGCGCGCGTAGAGACGGCGGGCGGGGGCATTGGACTCGAGGACCGCGAGCAGCAGCCGGGTGCCGAGGTGGTGGGCGGCGAGGTGGTCGACGGCGGTCGAGATCAGGAGGCGTCCGGCGCCTCTCCCGCGCGCCTCGGGCGCGACCCAGACGGAGAGCAGCTCGGCCCGCTCCTCGGGCGGTGCGGGGAGCAGCAGTCGTCCCATGCCGGCCGGCGCACCGTCGACCTCGGCGACGAAGGGGACCATCGGCGCGCTGACCCCCGCGCGCCAGTACTGCTCGGTGTCGCGTGCGAGCACCTCGTCCAGCGTGCTGGAGAAGGCCTCGGGCGACTCCTCCAGGGCGCGCAGGCGCAGCCCGCGCCAGACCCGCCAGTCCTCGGGGTCCAGGCGGCGCACGACGGTCCGCTCCGCGACCTCGCCCGCGCCGCTCACGGGTGCGTTCCCACGTCCATCAGCTCGAGCGCGGCCCGCTCGAGGTCGCGGGGCGCCGCGCCGTCGAGCATGTGCAGGGCGAAGTCCTCGCTGAGCCGTTCGAAGAACAGGGTGCCGCGCACCGAGTTGCCGTGCAGGTCAAGCTGCGGGGCGTAGCTGGCGACCCCGAAGCGGGAGGGCAGGGCCGCGATGATGCCGCCGCCCACGCCGGACTTCGCGGGCAGTCCCACGTCGCTGACCCAGTCGCCCGCGTTGTCGTACATGCCGCACGTGAGCATCACCGAGAGCACCTGGCGGGCCGCGACCCGGGAGAACACCCGCTTGCCGGTGAGCGGATTGCGGCCGCCGGAGGCGAGGGTCGCCGCCATCACCGCGAGGTCGGTGACGGTGGTGAGCACGGCGCAGCCCTCGATGTACCCGCTCACCACCTCGTCGGCCCCCTCCTCCATGGAGCCGGCGGCCCGCAGCATGTAGGCCAGCGCCAGGTTGCGATCAGCGGTCGTCAGCTCCTCCTCGCAGGTCTCGCGGTGCTGCTCGAGGCGACGACCGGCGGCGTCGTCCATCGCGGTGCGCAGGCGCTGGACGCGCTCCTGCTTCGTGGTGCCGAGCATCGCGTGGGTGCGGATCGCGCCGATGTTCACCAGGGGGTTCTTCGGCTTCTTGGTGTCCCTGTCGATGCTGAGGGCGTTGAACTGCTCCCCCGTCGGCTCCTCGTCCACCAGCGAGACCACGTAGTCCAGGCCGTGCAGGTCGATCGCGGCGCCGTAGGCGAAGGCCTTCGAGATGGACTGCACGGGGAAGGCGTGGTCGGTGCCGGCCGTGGTGATCTCGCCGTCGACGGTGCAGACCGCCACGCCGAGGTGGTCCTCCCGGGCGCCGGAGAGGAAGGAGAGGGAGGGGACCTCGCCATCGGCCTCGGCGCCGCCGATGATCCCGCGGTCCGGGAGCACGGCGTCCGGTTCGGTGGATGCCGTCGCCGTGGACAGAGCGGTGGTGAGCCGGTCGAGGTACAGGGACAGGGAGGTCGGTGCGCTCATCACGCACTCGACGGTACAGGCCGGGGCGGGGACCCGGGACGCCGTGCGAGTTGACCGCTGATCTGAAAGTTCTTGCAGGTTCCCGCGAATCCATTGAGACCTTCCAGTGCAGGCCGTAGGGTCGACGGCGCGCGCGGGCCGCGATGCTGCGGTCGGCGTCCGGAGAGCTTCTTGCAGAATCGCCACGTTCTTGCAGACCTCCGTGTCCCTCCCCCGTCGGCCCCGGCCGGCGCCCTGTGCTCGGACAGAGGAGTCCCCGCATGACGGTCACCCGCTCGGCCCGCCGCCCGATCCCCCGCACCTCGCCACGCCTGCTCGCAGCGCTCACCGCGCTGCTGGTCGCCACCGCGACGGTGCTCGGCACCGCCCCGCTCGTGCACGCCGTCGGCCCGGACCAGCCGGTGCTGACAGGCTCCTTCCAGGAAGAGCTGGGCTGCGCGGAGGACTGGGACCCTGCCTGCGCGGCGACGGCGCTGGCCCCCACCGCGACGGCCGGTGTCTGGGAGTCGACCTTCGAGCTGCCCGCCGGGCAGTGGGAGGCTAGGACCGCGATCGGCGGCTCCTGGGACGAGGCGTACGGGCTGGACGGCGGGGAGGAGAACATCCCGCTCGCCGTCGCCGCCCCGGCGCGCGTGACCTTCCGCTTCGACCAGGCCACCTCGAGGCTCTCCGTGGTGCTCACCGACCAGGGCGGGGACTACTCCGCCGACGACGGCACCCTCGCATCGGTCCCCTACCGCCACCCCGGCGGCGGCGAGATCTTCTACTTCGTGCTCACCGACCGCTTCGAGAACGGCGACGCCTCCAATGACACCGGCGGGATCGAGGGCGACCGGATCGACCACGGCTTCGACCCCACCGACAAGGGCTTCTACCAGGGCGGGGACATCGCCGGCCTGCACGAGCGGCTCGACTACGTCGAGGACCTGGGGATGACCTCGATCTGGCTGACGCCGTCCTTCACGAACAACCCCGTCCAGGGCGAGGGGGAGGACGCGAGCGCCGGGTACCACGGCTACTGGGTCACGGACTTCACCACCATCGACCCGCACCTGGGCACCAACGAGGAGCTGAAGGCCCTGATCGAGGACGCGCACTCGCGCGGCATCACGGTCTACTTCGACATCATCACCAACCACACCGCGGACCTCATCGACTACGAGGAGGGCGAGTACGACTACGTCGACCAGGCGAGCGCTCCCTATCTCGACGCCGACGGGGACCCGGTGGACGTCACCAAGCTCGCCCAGTCCGAGCAGTTCCCGACCTTCGATCCGGAGACCTCCTTCCCGTACACCCCTGTGCGCGACGAGGACCGGCCGCAGATGGTGCCGGACGTGCTGAACGACGTGACGATGTACCACAACCGCGGCAACTCGACGTGGGAGGGCGAATCCGTCACCTTCGGCGACTTCGACGGGCTGGACGACCTCATGACCGAGGACCCGCGGGTGCTGGCGGCGATGGAGGAGGTCTACACCGCCTGGATGGACTTCGGGATCGACGGCTTCCGCATCGACACCGCCAAGCACGTGGACCTCGCCTTCTGGCAGTCCTTCACCGCGACTCTGGTCGGGCACCAGGCAGCGACCCCGGCGGGCGAGGGGTTCTTCACCTTCGGCGAGGTGTACGACGCCGACGCCCGCCTGCTCGCCCCCTACGTGCGCGACACCGACATGGACTCCGTGCTCGACTTCGCCTTCCAGTCCGCAGCGACCGACTGGGCCCGTGGCCGCACCGCCCAGGGCATGGCCGGGCTGTTCGCGACGGATGACCATTACACGACGTCGCACTCCTCTTCCGCGGACCTGCCCACCTTCGTGGGCAACCACGACATGGGCCGCATCGGACACCTGCTGGAGGGCTCCGACCGCCTGCCCGAGCGCGCCGGCCTCGCGCACGAGACGATGCTGCTCTCCCGGGGCCAGCCGGTGATCTACTACGGCGACGAACAGGGCTTCGTGGGCGACGGCGCGGACAAGGATGCCCGCCAGTCGATGTTCCCCAGCCAGGTGCCCTCCTACCTCGACGATGCGCTGATCGACGGCACCCCCTACGGTGACGGCGAGCACTTCTCGACCGACGCGCCGCTGTACCTGCTGATCAGCGAGCTCGCGCGGCTGCGCAGCAGCACGCCGGCGCTCGCCACTGGTGCCCAAATCGAGCGGTACGCCGAGGAGGGGGCCGGGGTCTACGCCTTCTCCCGGGTGGACCGCGAGGAAAGGATCGAGCACCTGGTGGCGCTCAACAACGCGAGCGAGGAGCGCACGGTCACCCTCACCGCCCTCACCCCGGGCGCGACCTTCACCCCGCTGTACGGCGACCACGCCCCGCTGACCGCCGCGGCCGACGGGACGCTCGAGGTCACGGTGCCCTCGCTCGGCGCGCTGGTGCTGCGGGCCGACGCCCCGGTGGCCCCGGCCGGGGACGCACAGACGATCGGCCTCTCCTCCGCCGACGGCGAGAAGGTCGAGGGTCTCGCCCCGATCATCGCCGACGTCGCCGCGGACCGCTGGGCCGAGACCTCCTTCGCCTACCGGCTCGCGGGCGAGGTGGCCTGGACCGCCCTCGGCACCGCGGAGGACGACAGCCCGCGTGTATTCCACGATGTCGCCGGCCTGCCCGCCGGCACCCTGATCGAGTACCGCGCCGTCTCCACCGACACGGCCGGAGAGCGGGTCGCGGCCTCGGCCACCGCCGTCGTCGGCGCGGACCTCTCCGCCGAGGGGCCCGGCGAGGGGGCAGGCGGCATCGACGAGCAGTCGGTGACCGTGCCCGGCTCCCACAACGCGGCGATGGGCTGCCCCGGCGACTGGCAGCCGGACTGCGCCGAGGCCCAGCTGGTCGAGGACCCCGAGTCGGGCCTGTTCACCGGCACCTTCGACGTGCCGGCCGGGGACCACTCCTACAAGGTCGCGATCGGCGGCAGCTGGGAGGAGAACTACGGCGTCGGCGGCGTGCCCGGCGGCGACGACATCGCCTACACCCACGAAGGCGGCCCGCTGACCTTCTGGTACGACCCGTCAACGCACGTGGTGAGCAACAGCGCCGAGGGACCCTTCGTCACCCTGCCGGGGTCGTTCAACGCGGCGCTGGGCTGCTCCGAGGACTGGATGCCTCCGTGCATGCGCACCTGGATGCAGGATCCCGACGGCGACGGGGTCCTCACCTTCTCCACCGACTCCCTCCCCGGCGGGTCCTACGAGGTCAAGCCTGCCCATGGGGGATCGTGGGACGAGAACTACGGCGTCGGCGGAGAGCGTGGCGGCGAGAACTACACCTTCTCCACCCAGGAGGGCGAGATCGTGAACTTCAGCTATGACCTGGCGACGCACGTGCTGACCATCGAGGCCTCCGACCCGCTGACCGCGGGCTCGGGCAAGCAGCTGGGCCACCTCGTGGACGCGGGCACGGTCGCCTGGCCCGCCGAGCTGGTCGAGGACGCCTCGCAGAGCCGCTGGGAGCTGTTCACGGCACCGGGCGGCGGGCTCGGGATCGAGGACGGCGAGGTCACCGGGGGCGAGAGCCTCGGCGAGCTCGCTCTGCGCGAGGGCGGCTTGGAGGAGGGCGAGCTCGACGGGCGACGCCACCTGGCGGACTTCCTGGCCCTGGATCTGCCGGAGCTCGACCGCACGGCCCTCGAGGAGGCGCTGCGCGGTGAGCTGGCGCTCGCACAGCGCGGTCCGGACGGTCTCGAGGTCTTCACAGGGCTGCAGATCCCGGGCGTGCTCGACGACCTGTACGCGGAGGACGCCGCGGAGCAGCAGCTCGGAGTCAGCTGGCAGGACGGGACGCCGACCCTGTCGCTGTGGGCGCCCACGGCGCGGTCGGTGACGGTGCAGCTGCACGGCCCGGCGAAGGAGGTCGGCACCGGCGCGGGCGGCGACCCGATCAGCGCTGGTGCCGCCCCTGCCGCGGTCGCCGAGGTCGCCATGGAGCGCGGGCCGGGCGGCGTGTGGACCGCCGCCGGCGAGGAGGACTGGGCCGATCAGGCGTACACATATGCCGTGGACGTGTTCGTGCCCTCCGCCGGGGAAGTGCTGACCAACACCGTCACCGATCCCTACTCGGTGGGGCTCACCCTGAACTCGCAGCACTCCGTGATGCTGGACCTGGCCGATCCGCGCTGGGCGCCGGAGGTGTGGACCGACACGGCCGCCCCCGTGGTCGACCAGTTCGCAGAACAGACCATCTACGAGCTGCACCTGCGGGACTTCTCCGCCGGGGACGAGGCACTGCCCGAAGAGGTGCGGGGCAGCTACGCCGCCGTCGGCCATCCCGACTCGCGCGGCACGGACCGCCTCGCGGAACTCGCCGGGGCGGGCATGACCACGGTGCATCTGCTGCCCACCTTCGACATCGCCACGATCGAGGAGGACCGCGCCGCGCAGCAGCATCCCCAGATCCCCGAGGACGCCGGGCCCGCCTCGACCGAGCAGCAGGAAGCGGTCACCGCGATCGCGGACCAGGACGCCTACAACTGGGGCTACGACCCGATGCACTACCTGAGCCCCGAGGGCTCCTACGCGACCGACGGCCACCAGGTCGGCGGCGATCGCACCGCCGAGTTCCGCTCCATGGTGGGCGAGCTGCACGCGATGGGACTGCAGGTGGTGCTCGACCAGGTGTACAACCACACCGCCGCGCACGGTCAGGCCTCGACCTCCGTGCTGGACCGGATCGTGCCCGGCTACTACCACCGGCTGAGCCTCGAGGGCGCGGTGGAGACCTCCACCTGCTGCTCGAACATCGCCACCGAGCACGCGATGGGCGAGAGGATCATGGTGGACTCCACCGTGCTGTGGGCCCGCGAGTACGGGGTCGACGGCTTCCGCTTCGACCTCATGGGCCACCACAGCGCCGAGAACATGCTCGCGGTGCGCGAGGCGCTGGACGCGCTGACCCTCGAGGACGACGGCGTCGACGGGAAGCGCATCTACCTCTACGGCGAGGGCTGGGACTTCGGCGAGATCGCCGGCAACGCCCGCTTCACCCAGGCCACGCAGGGGCAGCTGGGCGGGACCTCCATCGGCACCTTCAACGACCGACTGCGGGACGCGGTCCACGGAGGCAGCCCTTTCGACACCGACAAACGCACCGCCCAGGGCTTCGGCAACGGCCTGGCCACCATGCCCAACGGCTTCGCGGAGGTGGGCGAGGAGGAGCAGCTGACCGATCTGCGCCATCGCACCGACCTGATCCGGATCGGCATGGCCGGCAACCTCTCCGACTACGAGCTGCTCGGATCCTCGGGCGAGGTGGTGCGCGGCGACGAGCTCGACTACAACGGGGTCCCAGCCGGGTACGCCACCCGCCCCGAGGAGACCGTGAACTACGTCGACGCGCACGACAACGAGGCGCTGTACGACATGAACGTGTGGAAGCTGCCGCAGGACGCCCCGATGGACGTGCGGGTGCGGATGAACACGCTGTCCCTGGCCACCGTGACGCTGGGGCAGTCGCCCTCGTTCTGGGCGGGCGGCACCGACCTGATGCGGTCGAAGTCCCTGGACCGCGACAGCTACAACTCCGGCGACCACTTCAACGTGATCGACTGGACGCAGCAGAGCAGCGGGTTCGGAGGCGGCCTGCCGCCGGCGGAGAAGAACGCCGAGGCCTGGGAGCTGATGACCCCGATGCTCGAGGACCCCGAGAAGACGCCGACGTCCGAGGACATCGGGCTCAGCAGCGAGGTGACCCTGGACCTGCTGCGACTGCGCTCCTCGACCCCGCTGATCACCCTCGGCGACGCCGAGCTGATCCGTCAGAAGGTCTCCTTCCCCAACGCCGGACCTGAGGCCACGGCGGGCCTGCTGGTGATGCGGATCGATGACACCGTCGGCCCCGACGCGGACCCGGCGCTCGACGGCCTCGTGACGGTGTTCAACGCCTCGCCCGAACCGATCACCGAGCAGGTCGAGGGCATGGCCGGGGTCGGGTACGAGCTCCACGAGGTGCAGGTGAACGGCGCCGACGAGGTGGTCAAGGGCGCGACGTGGGAGGCCGAGACCGGCACCGTGACCGTCCCCGCCCACACCGTCGCGGTGTTCGTAGCCCCACAGGTCGGAGGCGGCGGGGAGCCCGGAGTTGAGGAGCCCGGAGGCGAGGAGCCCGGAGGCGAGGAGCCCGGAGGCGACGACGGGCCGGGCGACGGTGAAGGAGCCGGGGATGGGCACGGCGGCGAGGAGCCCGGAATCGGCGGTCAGCAGCCCGGCGAGGGCACCGGCTCCGACTCCGACTCCGGACCGGCGACATCCTCCGCGCCGTCGGACGGTCCGGCGCCCGCCGTCCCCAGCCCTGCCGCGGACGGCGCGGCCGGCCCCCTGGCCAGGACGGGCGTGGACCTTCTGCCCTGGGCGGTCGCGGTGGCCGTCGCGCTCGGGCTCGGCATCGCCCTCACGGCCCGGGCCCGCCGTCAGGGCTGAGACACACCGACCCGGCGCGCCCGTTCCCCCGATCCCGTTCACCCATGGGTGATTTCGGGGGAACGCGGCGGCGTGCCGCCCCGCCATGCCGTCGCCCCCCGGGGCTCGCGGCGTGCCCTGCAGCGGCACCGCGGTGCTCAGCGCACAGCACCGCGCCAGGCAGGGCATCGCGCTCATCCCACAGCACGGCCCCCCGGCAGGGCATCGCGCTCAGCGCAGCACGCCCCCGGGCAGGGCATCGCGCTCAGCGCAGAACGGAGCTCAGCAGGAGGCTGGTCTCGCTGTTGACCACGCCGTCGATCGAGCGGATCCGCCGCAGCACGTCGTCGAAGGCGGGCAGGTCCGGGCAGGCGATCTCCGCGACCAGGTCCCAGCCGCCGTTGGTGGTGTGCAGCGCCTGGATCTCCGGGAAGCCGCGAAGGTGCACGATCACGCGGTCGGTGCTGCGCCCCTCGACCTCGATGAACGAGGTGGCGCGCACGGTCGAGGTCTCCGCGTAGTCCTTCACCCGCACCGTGAAACCGACGATCACCCCGGCGGCGGTGAGACGGTCGAGGCGGTTCGAGACCGTCGCGCGCGAGACCCCCAGCCGCGCGGCGAGCGCCGCGATCGGGGCGCGGCCGTCCTTGCGCAGCGCGGCCAGCAGCCGCTCGTCCAGGTCCGTCAGTCGCTCCATGCGCATGATGATAGATGCACCCGCCCAGACTGCTCATCAGATGCGCAGAACTTCAGCTCTCTGGCTCTACCGCCTGCCATCTGCGAAATCTACGCTGAACAGCACGAGAGCCGGCGCGCCCGTGACCGGCACGGAGACAGGAGGCGGGACGATGACACAGCTGCTCGATGTGGAGAACATGGCCCGGTGGATCCGGCGCGACGGCGCGGAGCGGATCCTGGTGCGCATGACGGAGGTCCTCGACGAGGACTTCCGGCGCTGGGAGCGCTTCGAGAAGACCCCGCGCATCGCGAGCCACACCCCGCTGGGCGTCATCGAGCTGATGCCCACCTCGGACGGGGAGCTCTACTCCTTCAAGTACGTCAACGGGCACCCCTCGAACCCCGCCCGCGGCTTCCAGACGGTCACCGCCTTCGGCGTGCTCGCCGACGTCGACAACGGCTACCCGGTCTTCCTCGCGGAGATGACGCTGCTGACCGCGCTGCGCACCGCCGCCGCCTCCGCCCTCGCCGCCCGCGCGCTGGCACGGCGGGACGCGCGGGTGCTCGCTCTGATCGGTGCCGGCTCGCAGTCCGAGTTCCAGGCCCTCGCGTTCCGCGGAGTGCTCGGGATCGAGGAGCTGCGGGTGTTCGACATCGACCCCGCCGCGGTCGAGAAGGTGCG